>DASUFM010000571.1:0-3224 GCA_036274535.1 Blastocatellia bacterium | reverse complement strand
GGGTATTCCCCGCCCTGGTCGGCTCCTCGATCAACAGGGCGGGGAATACCCGCCCCTACGTTGAATTGTGTGGTTGCGTTTAATAATCAAAGACCATTAGGTCCTATTTGTCCTATGTATTTTGACGAACTTACAAAATATTTCGAACAGTTGGAAACCGCCGGCGGGCGGTTGAAGATGTACAACCTGCTCGGCGGATTGTTCAGCAGCGCGGGCGAGGATGAGGTCGCCGAAATCGCCTATCTGCTCGAAGCGCGTTTGGGGCCGCCGTTTGCGGCCGTGAACATCGGTATGGGAGAGCGGATGGTCGCCTCCGCCGTGAGCGCGGCCGCGAAGAAGTCCGAGCGGGAGGTCTCTAAACTTTACAACAAGCTTGGCGATCTCGGGTTGGTCGCGCGGAGTTTGACGCCGAAAAACAGGCGCGGCAAGTTGACCGTATCCGAAGTTTATTCTTCGCTGCTTGAGATCGCGCGGACGAGCGGCCGAGGAAGCGCGGAGAAGAAAGTCGCGCTGCTCGCGCGGCTTATCGGCGCCGCGTCGCCGCTCGCGGCGCTCTACATCGCGCGGTTCGTCGTAGGCCGCATGCGGCTCGGCGTCGGCGCTCCCACCATCATAGAGGCCGTGGCCCGCCATCATTCGGAGAGTAAGGCGGAAGGCAGGGAGGCGAGGGCGGTGATAGAGCGGGCGTACAACCTCTGCTCCGATCTCGGCCTGACGCTCAAGACCATGCGCAAGCGCGGTCTGGCGGGCCTCAAAAAAATCAAGCCGCATGTGGGCTCGCCGATTCGCATGATGCTGGCCGAGCGGTTGCCGAACGCCGAAGCCATCGTCAAGCGGCTCGGGCGCTGCGCCGTCGAGTCGAAACTCGACGGATTCCGATGCCAGGTTCATCTCAAAGGCCGCAAAGTCGAGATCTTTTCGCGCAACCTCGAGCGCACGACCGACATGTTCCCTGACATCGCGGAGGCGGTCGTTGCGAGCGTCCGCGCCCGCAACGCGATAATCGAAGGCGAAGCCGTCGCGGTCAATGAGGCCACCGGCGAGTTCCATTCGTTTCAGGTTACGGCCCAGCGCAAGCGCAAATATAAGATTGAAGAGATGGCGCGCGATTTCCCGCTCGTCCTGGTGGTCTTCGACCTGCTCCACGCGAACGGAAAGGACTACATCAATCAGGAATATCGAACGCGCCGCGCCGCGCTCGAAAAACTCGTTAAGCAATCCGCCAGGGCGAACGAGCGCGTCCGCCTGCCGGTCCGTTTGGTGGACCGCGTAGTAACCGAAGACGCTTCGGAACTTCAGGAATTCTTCGAAGAGCAGATTGAGCGCGGGCTGGAAGGAATTGTCGCCAAGCGACTCGACGCCCGATATGAAGCCGGGGCGAGAAATTTCAACTGGATCAAGCTCAAGCGCGTTTATCGCGGCGAACTGAGCGACACTATTGACGTGGCGGTAGTCGGTTACCTGCGCGGGCGCGGGATGCGGGCGCGGCTCGGCGTCGGCGCATTGCTGACCGCCGTATACAATAAAAAGACTGACAGCTTCAAAACCGTCGGCAAGGTCGGGAGCGGGTTGAGCGAAAAGAATTGGATCCGTCTGCGTAAATTGCTGGACAGATCGGCGTCCCCCGATAAGCCGGCTCGAGTGGATTCGCGCCTTATTCCCGACATCTGGGTCGAGCCGCAATACGTCATGACCGTGCTCGCCGACGAGATCACTCGTTCGCCGATTCACACCTGCGCGCGCGACGAAAGCGGCGCCGGCCTCGCGCTGCGGTTCCCTCGCGTCGTCGGCTTTATTCGCGAAGATAAATCGCCGGAAGACGCGACCACAGTCGCCGAGATCAAAAAGATGTACGCCATGCAGAAGAAGCGCCGGTTGCGCTAAAGTCCGTCCCACTCTCAGACGTGATCTTTCGCTTGCGCGACTCCGGATTGGCGCGCGCAACTGGCGCAGCAATAGAAGGTGTTCCCGGCCTCGACGCCGTGCCCGATGATCCTGCAGCCGCAGCGGGCGCAGACCGGGGCCAGTTTCTGAATCGCGCATTCGAAGCTGTCGAAGACATGCTTGCTGCCGGCCGTGACCACCTCGAAGGCCAGATAATAATCGTTTCCGCACACTTCACATTCGGCCATGGTTTTACCTCTATAGGACTTCCAGGACCTATAGGACATACAGGACCTATAAGTCCTATTCACAATGGTTGCCCTGGCTCCGACAATTGGTCGCTTGCGAGGTCGTGAATAACACAATCAAACTGGTGGGTTTTCTCGAAAGACCTCATTGAAGGAGCCATGGCAAAAAGAGACTGAAAGAGTTTAGTCCAGCGCCACTCCGCAGTCGGTACGTAATCAGACGCACCAGGCGCCGCGGCGAAAATTCTGAAGTGTAATCGTAATTCATATTTCATATTCCACTTTGTCCATTTCGCAATGGCGGCGCAAAGCGCCGGCATTCAATTGGACAAAGTGGAGTCATATTCCATATTCAATATTTCACGGCCGGAACCGTGCGACGAATGACCATGGAATATGGGGTATGAGACGCCTCATAATTTCCGCCTGACCGCTTACCGGCTTTTATAGGTTAAAACGCGACCCCAGAGGCTTTTCGTTCCCCAGATGCCTGAGCGCAGCGCTTCGATCTGAACGATCTGGCTATGATCTACGAAAAGATTCACCTCCGGGCCGTAGTTCTTGATGTACCACTCGAAGACCTCGGGATCCGCGGCCTCGAACATTACCTTCTCCAGTCCAAGCGCGTTGATGATTTTTGCGACGGCGTCGGTGCGCCAGGTCTTGACGTTCTCGGTGATTCCTTCCGATTCGATCATCAACAGGTAGGCGCCCGCTTCAAGAAAACGCTTCGCCTGCCAGATGGCCCATTCCACATCGCGCGTTCCTTCGGCTTCCAATTCGGCTATGGCGGTGGCGCCGCCGGCGCCGAACTGAATGCCGACCTCGGGTTTGGCTTTGAGCCCGGCCTTCTGCGTTTTTTCGACCAGCCGCAGGAGGTCTTCCATCGGCGTGGTGATAAAACCGCTGGAGATTTCGACGATGTCAAAGCCGAGTTCATGGCACTCGCGGATGTAACGGTCAACGGCGTCCGGGCCGTGAGTGAGGACGCGCTCGATGAAGCCTCCGGTCGAGACCAGCGCTTGATGTTTATGGCAAAGGTCGATCAGGTCCTTGACTGCCCGGCGCGGCATGAGCGAGAAGGAGCCCCCG
>DASUFM010000570.1:0-13370 GCA_036274535.1 Blastocatellia bacterium | reverse complement strand
TGCGATATCGCGAACGGATGCTGGCCGAATGGGACAGGCTCGACTGGCGGAACAAACTCGAACTGCTGCGGCGCAGCGCGAGCGCGTTCTGGGACGCGCTGGTGTTGCAGCCTGAACGATGGGAGGATGAGATGATTCAGGATTTGCGTTATGGCGTGCGGATGCTGTTGAAGAGTCGGGGCTTCACTCTGGTGGTCGCGCTTTCACTGGCGCTCGGCATCGGCGCGAACACAGTCGTTTTCAGCCTGCTCGACGCGGTGTTGTTGAAGACGCTGCCGGTTAAAGAGCCGGAGCGGCTTGTGCTTTTCCGATGGCTTTCTGGAGAGAAGAAGGTCTGGCACTCGACATCCTCGGAATCTGAAAGAGAGTTCGATCGGAGGACGGGATTGGAGATCGGCACATCGTTTTCATTTCCCGCATTTGAACATTTCCGCGCGAACAATCAGTCGCTTTCGGAGACCTTCGCTTTCGTGTACACGGGAGCGAATTTGAACATAGACGGGCAGGCTGAGTCCGCCTCAGGCCAGTTCGTTTCCGGCAATTACTTTGCCGGGCTTGGCTTGTCTGCTTTGCTGGGACGAACACTCACTACCGATGACGACAAGGCGAGCGCTGAGCCGGCTGTGATGATCAGCTACAGATATTGGCTGCGGCGGTTCGGCGGCGATCCAGCGGTCGTGGGCAAAACTATATACATGGGTGAAACGGCGTTCACCATCGCGGGCGTCGCGCCGCCGGAATTTTACGGGACCTCGAACATCGGGAACGCCGCTGACTTCTGGGCGCCGCTGGCGTTGACGCGGAGGGTCATGCCGCAAGGCTTTTATCCGAAGGACAACCCGAGTAACTGGTGGTTGAACATTATGGGCCGTTTGAAACCCGGTGTGAGCGCGAGACAGGCGCAGTCCGAACTAGATCTGGCTTTGCGACAGCATACGGCGGAATTGCAGAAATCGTTCACCGACGGGCGTGAAGTCCCGCAACTCGATCTCGTCTCGGGCAGCCAGGGGTTGATGCAGGCGCGCCGGAAATTCTCTGAGCCACTGCGGGCGCTGACCTTTATCGTCGGACTGGTCCTGGCTGTGGCATGTCTCAACGTCGCCAACTTGTTGCTGGCGCGGGCGGCGACGCGACGGAAAGAGATTGCCGTGCGGCTGGCCGCGGGCGCGAGTCGCTTGCGTCTCGTCCGGCAATTGATGACCGAAAGCCTGCTACTCGCCGTCCTTGGCGGCGCGGTCGGATTGACTTTCGCATATTGGGGCAAGGATGTGTTGATGGCTTTGCGCCCATTGGGAGGCTTTGCGACACTCCCCGATCTCAAACTCGATCTACGTACGCTTGGTTTCACGGCGGCGGTCACGGCGCTGACGGGCATTCTCTTCGGCCTGGCGCCGGCGCTGCGGGCCACCAAAGTGGATTTCGCCTCCGCGCTCAAAGACGGCGCGGGCGAGGCAGGCTATTCACGTTCGCGCCTTAGCAAAGGGCTGATCGTCTCGCAGGTGGCGATGTCTCTCGTATTGCTGATCGGGGCCGGGCTATTTGTGCGAACTCTGCGCAATCTGACGCGGTTGGATCTGGGCTTTAATCGTGAAAACCTGCTGCTTTTCCACGTGTTTCCTGCCGGGATCGGCTATAAAGGCGAGCGACTGGCAAACCTCTATCAACAATTGCTCGAACGCATCGAGTCCACGCCCGGCGTTCGTTCGGCCACTGCGGGAGGTTCGATGCTCACCGGCATGGGCGCGAGCGGCTTTTGTGTGCGGGGTTACACGCCACAGCCTGGCGAACAGATGAGCCTTCCCAACCTTTCTGTCGCGGCGAATTTCTTCGAGACGATGGAAATGCCCATACTGCAAGGGCGCGGTCTGACCAGACAGGATGTCGAGGCTCAAATCAGCGCGATGGCGATCTTACAAAGTATGGGAGGGAAGCCGCCGAAACATTTTTTGGCGCCGCAACGAGTGGCGGTGATCAATCAGGCGATGGCGCGCAAATACTTCCCGAACAGTGATCCGATAGGTCAACGCTTCAATTTTTCCAGCAATTGCAGCGGCCGAGGTATTGAAATCGTGGGCGTCGTGCGTGACGCCAAGTACGGCGGCCTGAAGCGTGAGATCCGCCCAACCGCTTACGTTCCTTACGTTGATCTTCCCTCCGGAGCGCCTATAGGACTGAGCTTCGCCGTTCGCACAGTGGGCGATCCGGCGTCGATGACGGACGCGATTCGAAAAGCCGCGCAGGAGGTTGAACCGCGACTGCCCATCAACGGCATTGAAACCCAGGAAGCGCAGATCGCCGGCCTGGTCAGACAAGAGCGCCTTTTTGCCAGTCTGTCGAGTTTCTTCGGATTGCTGGCGCTCCTCCTGGTCGCGATCGGGCTCTACGGCGTGATGTCTTACACAGTCGCGCGGCGCACACATGAAATCGGCGTGCGGATGGCCCTGGGAGCGCAGGCGACCGACGTGCTGCGTCTGGTGATGCGCGAGACCTTATGGCTGGCGCTGGCCGGCGTGGCGCTGGGCGTGCCGGCGGCGCTCGCCGCGACGCGCTGGATAGAGAGCCAGCTTTTCAACGTGAAGCCGCATGATCCGCTGACCATTACGGTGGTCACGCTGTTACTGACGGCGATTCTGGCGCTGGCGGGTTATCTGCCAGCGCGAAAGGCGGCGCGAGTCGATCCCCTGGTCGCTTTACGCTGCGAGTAATTATGAACATTGCGCATAAAACGACGGAGTCTTTGGAGTGCGGCTGCTTGGGATACCGCTGGCAAACTCCTGAGCGCCGGAGGCGCGACGGAGATTAGCCGGTGGCGAAGCCACCGGAAACTTGTCGCCCGCGAGCGGCGCCCTGGAAGGGCGCCGGACCAGGACCGACACAATAATCAAAGCAAGTCCGGCGTCCCTGCCGGGACGCAAAATATCTCGGTGAATCTGTCCCGGTGGTTGCGCTTCGCTCCACCACCGGCTAATTTCCGCTGTCCCTCCGGGCATAAGAATGCATTCCTGGAGTTTGGCAGCGGTATCTTCCCGTACTGTACCCCATACGCCCGATTGAAAAAAAATGGGGCCGCGATTGGTTCAGATCGCGGCCCCTTCGACCATAACAGAGAGATGATGAAACAAGCGTATTTAATTATAAAAACATTTGCCGCCCCTGGCGCGATCACATCCCAGCATGCGCCCACGGGGCGGTCTTTATTAGGTTTGAATGATCTCCCTCCATCTCCTGCTTCAACGAGCGCCGCCAGCTATCAGCAAGGAGGATATTTTGTCGCTCGCGGGGCAGATTATGGCTATTCGCTGACCATTTGTCCAACTCATTGTTGTAATCCATACAATCAATTATGCTAATGGCATAATTCAGACTATTTCACGAGGTGGATACAAATGGAAATGTCGCAACTTCGCACGTTCCGCGCTGTGGCCGAGTCTCTTAATTTCACTCGGGCCGCCGAGCGCTTGCGGCTGACGCAATCGGCCGTGAGCCATCAGATCAAGGCGCTCGAAGAGGATTTGGGCGAGCCGCTCTTTATTCGCGCCAAACGCGGCGTGAAGCTTTCGCAGGCAGGCAAGATCGCGCTCGAATATGTAGAGCGGATTCTGGACGAGACCGAAGCGATGCGCGAAAGAATTTCGGGACGCGAGCGCTCGCCAACGGGGCGCGTGCGCGTCGCGGCGGCCACGCAGGCTTTCGTCTACCTGTTCGCGCCGCTCTTCGAATCGTTTATGGATTCGCATCCGGGCGTAGACCTGGCGTTCCGCACGACGGTGAGCACCGAGCAAACGGTCGCGGACATTTTGAACGGGGCCGCGGACGTGGGGTTCGCCTCGTTGGCCGTTTATTCTCCGAACCTGCAGGTGACTAAACTCTTCGAGGACGAGCTGGCGCTGATCGTGAGCAACGAACACAAACTGGCCAGGAAGCGCGTCGCGACGGTCGCGGAGATACAGAGTGAGAAGTTGATTCTTTTCGAGCGTGGCGCTTCGATCCGGCGGGCGACCGATCAGTTTTTCGATCAGATCGGCGCGCGGCCCGACCTGGCGCTCGAATCCAACGACACCTTCTTCATTAAGCGAATGGTCGAGCGCGGTCTGGGCGTATCGCTGTTGCCGGCCTGGGCGGTGCGCGATGAAGTCGTTGCGGGCAAGCTGGCGCAGCTTCAAATCAGCGGCCATCGTCTGCGCCGTTCGGTGTCTCTGGTGTCGCTCGGGCGCTTTCAGCCGTCGCCCGCGCGGGCTTTCATTAACTACATACTAAGGCACAAGTCCAGGATTCAGGCGATGGCCGAAGGAGAAAAAAAGCGCCCATGAGCCAGACTGGCGCCCCACTGGACGCGAGTCGGCGTCGGGGACTATTATCGTAAGGATGAGAGTGATGGCGCTTGATTACGGCGAGCGCGGCGTCGGCGTCGCGATTTCAGATGAATTGCAATTGACCGTGCGTCCGCTCACGACGATTCGCCGCGAAAAACGGAGGCGCTCGGAAGTTATCGAGCGGATCGGCGAACTGGTCGCCGAAAACGAAATCGCCACGCTGGTCGTCGGTCTGCCGCTGAACATGGATGGTTCGCGCGGCGCGGCCGTCGGCCGGGTGGAAAGTTTCATCTATGAATTGCGGCGGAGCGTTTCCATTCCGATCGTGACGGTTGACGAACGGCTTACTTCACGGGAGGCCGATCGGATATTGCGCGAAATGGGCGTGGGCATGCGCGAACGCCGCGAGCGATCGGACGAATACGCCGCAAGCGTGATCCTGCAAGACTATATTGACGAACAAAAACGACCGCCCCTGGAAGAAGTTGGATGAAACCTCCTCATTATGAAACCTATTAACCCGAAGCGATGCGACCTACTACAAATACCCAATCCAGACCTACGCGACCGCGCGCGACTCCCCGGTCTCGAAAACGTTTTTCGTCATTCAAGCTTTTCCTGATTTTAATACTCCTTGCCGTGACCACCGGCGCGTTTTGGCTGAGGAGCGAAATCTACGCGCCTTATCAGCACGACGCAGCGAAAAAGATCATCACGATCGAATCCGGCGCCAGCACGGCGTCAATCGTCGACCGTCTCTATCAGGAGGGCGTTCTTAAATACGAGTGGCCGACGCTGATATGGCTGCGTGTCTTTCCGAATTCCAAGAGGTTCAAAGCCGGAGATTACGAGTTCAAATCTCCGATCTCTCCGCATGAAGTAATAGACCAGTTGATACGTGGCAGCTTGAGCACCAGGCAATTCACGATCCCTGAAGGCTACAACCGCTTCGACATCGCGCGCATGCTGTACGGGCTGGGGTTGAAGGAGCCGCCGCCGCCGCGACTCGAAGACATGCAGGCGCTCTTCAAAAACACGTCACTGATCGCCGACCTCGATCCGCAGGCGACGTCGCTCGAAGGCTATCTCTTTCCCGACACCTATGATTACACTGCGAACACGAAGCGCGCGCAACTGGTCGAGGCGATGGTCAGACGCTTCCGCGAAGTCTATACGCCCGAGATGCAGGCTCGCGCCCAACAGAGGAATATGACCGCGCGACAGGCGGTCACGATGGCGTCGCTGATCGAAAAGGAAGCGAGAGTGGACGGCGAACGCGAGTTGATCTCATCGGTCTTTCACCGCAGGCTGAAGATGAATATGAATCTGGGCTGCGACCCGACGGTGATCTACGCCGCGTTACTCGCCGGCAATTATCGGGGAAAGATTTATCAGAGCGACCTCGACCGCGATTCGCCTTACAACACCTACAAGCGCGTCGGATTGCCGCCTGGCCCCATCGCCTCGCCGGGCAAACGATCATTGCAGGCCGCGGTCAATCCCGCCGAGACCGATTATTTATATTTCGTGGTCGATGGCCGGAAAAACGACGGCTCGCACAGGTTCTCAGCGACCTCGGCGCAGCACGAGAAAGCCGTCCAGGCGTACAGGGCGTCGGAGCGCGAGCAAAAAGCCGCGCGCCAATCGAACGGCGCGCAGTGAAGCGGGACGTAGGGACGGAGGATGGAAGATCGAGGATGGAAGATCGAAGATGGCGATCCTCGATCCTCGATCCTCGATCCTCGATCTTCCATCCTCCGTCTTTCGCTAAGAGAGCTCTCGTATCGAGGCGACGACTGCTTCCGTGTATTCGGTCGTGCTGGCGGTTCCGCCGAGGTCGCGGGTTCGCGCCTTTTTCACGGCCAGTGTGTGGATCATCGCGCGTTCGATCAGATCGGCGGCCTCTCGCTCGTTCAGATGGCGCAACATCATAATCGCCGACTGCAACAGCGCCGTAGGGTTGGCGATGTTCTTTCCGGCGATGTCGGGCGCGCTGCCGTGAACGGCTTCAAAGACCGAGCCGAGTTCGCCTATGTTCGCGCCAGGGACCACTCCGAGCCCGCCCACCAACCCGGCGGCCAGATCCGAGATGATGTCGCCATAGAGGTTTTCGAGCAGCAGCACGTCGAACTGCTGCGGCCTCATGACGAGCTGCATGCAGGCGTTGTCGACGATCTTGTCGTCGGCCGCGATTTCAGGATATTCGGCCGCCACTTTGCGAAAACATTCAAGGAAGAGGCCGTCCGACAGTTTCATGATGTTGGCCTTGTGAATGGCCGTGACCTTCTTCCGATTTTCGCGGCGGGCGTACTCGAACGCGAACCGCGCGATGCGGGTCGAAGCCTTCTCGGTGATGATCTTCAGACTTTCGACCACGCCGGGCACGACAACATGTTCGAGGCCGGAATAAAGGTCTTCAGTGTTCTCGCGCACGACGACCAGATCCAGATCGCCGAAAGGCGTGACCAGGCCGGGAAGGTTTCTGACGGGCCGCAGATTTGCGTAAAGATCCAGCGTCTTGCGCAACCGCACGTTGACGCTGCTGAAGCCGGAGCCGACCGGAGTGGTCAACGGGCCTTTCAGAGCGACGCGGGTTTGTCTGATAGATTCCAGAACCGGTTCGGGCAGCGGGTCGCCGTAACGCGAGAGGGCCTCGGCCCCCGCGATGAAGCTCTCCCACTCGATTTCGACACCCGCCGCCTCGATGATGCGAACGACGGCCCCGGTGATCTCTGAACCGATGCCGTCGCCGGGTATTAGTGTTATTTTGTGCGCCATATAAATTTTTTTGTATTCGAGATTGGATAGTGAGAACGCACTCTAAACTTGAACGCCCAAACTTTCAACGAGCGCGACTGTGATATAATTGCATTCATCATATTTACCGAATCAATGAGAGGACATTTTCAATGCCAATGCACGAAGTGATGATTGAAATGGGCTTCTCTTCGGCTCATGCGCTACGTGGATACCAGGGGAAGTGCGAAAACACGCACGGCCACAACTACAAGGTCGAAGTCTACGTGCGCGGGCGCAGGCTCAACAATATCGGTCTGTTGATTGATTTCAAAGACCTGAAGGCGGCGACCAAAAAAGTGGTCGATTATCTGGATCACAAGAACATCACCGACTTGCCGCCCTTCGACGTGGAGATAAACCCGTCGGCCGAAGAGATGGCCGCTTTCTTCCTGCGCGAAGTCGGACGTCAGGTGAACGACGATCGCGCGCAGGTTTATAAAGTGCGCGTGTGGGAAACTGATACCTGCGCGGCGACTTGTACGATTGATGAATAGGCCAGGTAGAACAAATAGGACAAATAGCGCGTATATCTATCCTATCTATCCTGTCTATCCTATTTGAGGAAACGCCATGTCTGAAAAGTCTGAAAAAACCATCTGTGATCCTTTCGATTATCTGGCCAACGCGTTCTGGGCGAGCCTGCCCGAGGAATCGGCTAATGAACTGGCCGATTTCAAGAAGCGCGTTCTCAACGGAATCAAGAGCGCGGTTGATTCGATCGTTGACCATGAAGTCAACGCGACGGACGAGCGTCTTGAAAACGCGCGTCGCATGCGAGAAGAGTGGCGCCAGCAGGCCGCTGAAGGAGGTGGAGAGGCTCCGCCGAATCCCGCATAGATGATTGAGCCAATCGAAAGAGCGGACGCCGTCGTCATCGGCGCCGGCGTGATTGGATGCGCCGTCGCGTGGCGGCTGGGGCAGGCCGGGATGCGCGTAGTCGTCGTCGAGCGAGGACGCGCCGGCGCCGAAGCCTCGCATGCCGCGGGTGGCATGCTCGCCCCTTTGGCCGAATCCGAACGCCGGGACGATTTCTTCGATCTCGCCGTAGCCGGCCTGGCGATTTACGCCGATTTCGCGCGTGAACTGAAAGCGTCGAGCGGCATAGACGTTGAGTACCGCGACGAAGGAACGATTTACCTGGCGTTGAATGACGAGGACGAAGAAGAGCTTGAGCGTCGTTGGCGGTGGCAATCGGAGACTGGCCTGAACGTGAAGAAATTGAACGCGGGCTGCGCGCTCAAGCTCGAACCGCTGCTGAACCATTCGATGCGTTTCGCCTTGAAATTTCCCGGGGACCATCAGGTTGACAATCGCCGCCTGGCGACCGCATTGCAGACGGCGGCGCGAAACGCCGGCGCCCGGTTCCTGACGCAAACTGAAGCGCGAGAGTTATTGACCGAGAGCGTCGCCGGACGAGAGCGGATCATCGGGGTGGCGACGGCCCGCGGCAAAATCCAATCCGACACGGTCGTGATCGCCGCGGGAAGCTGGTCGAGCCTGCTTCGCTGCGGGCAGTCATGGCCGTTTGAAGTTGAGCCGGTGCGCGGGCAAATGGTGGCGGTTGAAATGCCGGCGCCGGCCGCGCGCCACGTCATATATTCGCGGCGCGGTTATCTGGTCCCCAGGCTCAGCGGGTATTTGATAGCGGGATCGACCACCGAACGCGCCGGCTACGACAAACGAGTGACGGCCGGCGGCGTGGCTTCGATTATCAAAAACGCGATCGAGATCATGCCTTGCGTCGCCGATCAGGCGGTTGTCGAAACCTGGGCCGGGTTGCGCCCGCGCGCGTCCGACGGCCTGCCGATACTCGGCGCCGATCCGCGCGTCGAAGGATTGATTTACGCCACGGGGCATTATCGCAACGGCATTCTGCTCACTCCGATCACCGCCCAGGCGATCAGCGAGTTGATCATCAAGGGAGAAAGCCGCGTTAACCTGGCGCCTTTCAGCGTCGGGAGATTCGCAGACCGGCCGGACGCCGGCTGAGCGCGTAAAACAATCCGACCAATGTCTTAGCGTCCCGAATCTCTCCGCGCCCGATCATCCCTTCCAATTCTTCCGAACTGAAGCCGCGAATCTCATTGATGATCTCATCGTCGTCGAGTGATTGTTCGCGGCGCTTCAACCCGCGCGCAAAGAAGACGTGAATGATCTCATCGCTGCTGCCAGGCATCGCGTAACACTCGCAGATCTTCTCCAGCGTTTCGGCCTCGTAACCGGTCTCTTCCGACAATTCGCGCGCCGCACATTCTTCCGGCGTCTCGGTCGCGATCATCCGTTGATTCTCTTCGCGACCATTGAGCGTCCCCGCGGGCAATTCCCATAACTCTCCGTCGACCGCGTAGCGGTATTGCCGCATCAGCGCTATGTGATCGTCGTCCACGAAAGGCGCGATCACGCAGACGCCGGGATGGCGGATCGTCCCGCGAGTCGTGGGTTTGCCGGTCGCCTTGTTCAAAATCTTTTCGCGATTGACCACCCATCGCAACTCTTCGCCGTGTTTCGTCCCGCGCGTCTCGCGATATTTCGTCTCCACTTCCTGCCATTCAAATTGATTACCCATATAATTCCTTCAGAAAACGACCACGAAGAAATGAAGAGCGCGAAGAAAGAGCGGAAAGAAATCTTCGTGTTCTTCGTTTATTCGTGGTTGATTTTCAACCTTTACCGCGCCGCATCGCAACGGCCACAGCCTTGACAGCCCCGGCCGCATTCGCCACAATGCAGACTCGTTATTTTAATGTCGCCTCGTTCATGAATAGAGGCGCGGATTGAAACATCGAGTAGAGGCGCGGCTTTCAAGAGTAACCCATCCGAGAGCGCGAAAGCTCAGGGAAGATGAGTGAAAGGGGCAGGCCGCCGAAACCGGCGCGGCGTTTCGCAGTCGCATTGGTTGGCTGTCAGGGCTAAATCCCTGAAGTTGTCATCGCCCACGGGCGTTGAAGAGCTATCTCGGCGACGCAGTCATTTTTGCCGCCACGCAATGTGGCGCGCGATCAGGACAGGGTTAGCGTGCGATGGCTCGCTAACCCTTTTTCGTTTTGCAGCTGAAGGTAATCAAATGATCGTAATGAAATTCGGCGGGACCTCGGTTGAAGACGCGACCGCGATTCGCCGCCTCGTATCAATCGTTCGCCGCCAATCGCATCGCCGGCCGGTGGTCGTGGTTTCGGCCATGGGCAGGACGACGAACGGATTGCTCGAATGCGCGCGGATGGCCGCCGCCGGGGAAATGGGGCCGGCGCAAAGCAAACTGGACGAGATCGCCGCGCATCATTTCAAGACCGCCGAGCAGCTTGCGCCGCGGCAGGAAGTCGAATCGCTACGCGAGGCGCTCGGCAGACGTTTCATCGCCATTCGTTCGACGCTCGAAGAGATCGGTAAAACGGGCCAACTGACGCCGCGCCTTTCCGACGCCATCTCGTCAAACGGCGAATTACTTTCATCGCCGATCGTCGCGGCGGCTCTGCGCGCCGACGGAATGAAAGGCGTCTGGGTCGACGTTCGCCCTATGATGCGAACCAACGATGATTTCACTCGCGCAGCGCCGCAATTCGAGATCGCGAATCCGAAATTGAAGGAAGGTTTTACGGCCGCTCTGGCAGACGGCGGCGCGCCTGTCACGCAAGGCTTCATCGGTTCGACCGCTGACGGAGTGACGACCACGATCGGGCGCGGCGGTTCCGATTATTCCGCTTCGATCATCGGCGCGGCGATCGGCGCCGAAGAGATTCAGATCTGGACCGACGTCGACGGCATCATGACGACTGACCCGCGAATCGCGCCCGAAGCGGCGAAGGTCAAAGTCATTTCATTCGCCGAGGCCTCGGAACTCGCTTATTTCGGCGCGAAGGTCCTGCATCCGAGCACGCTGCTGCCCGCGATGGCGGAGGGAATTCCGGCCCGCGTCTGCAATTCCAGGCGACCCGAAGCGGCCGGCACTTCGATCGTCCGCAGCGCGCCGGCGTCGCGCGCGGTCATCAAAGCCATAGCCTTCAAACGCGGCATCACCGTCATCAACGTGACGTCGGACCGCATGCTGATGGCGCATGGATTTCTCTCCCGTCTCTTCGCCGTCTTCGACAAGCATGAAACTTCCATTGACATGGTGGCGACTTCCGAGGTCAGCGTATCGATGACGCTGGATGACACGCGGCGCCTCGACGCGATAGTCGCCGACCTGCAATCCCTGGGCGAGGTGTCCGTGGAGCGCGACGCGGCGTTGATCTGCCTGGTCGGCGAGAATCTGAAATTCACGCCCGGCGTCGCCTCGCGAATCTTTTCGAGCATCGAGGGAATCAATGTCTCTATGATTTCGCATGGCGCTTCGTCGATCAATGTCAGTTTCATTGTCGCCGGCGCGAGCGTCGAACGGGCCGTCAAATCGCTGCACAGTGAATTTTTCGGCGAGCTCGACGAGGAGACTTTCGAGCCCGCTGCGATGACCCGGACCGTGGCGTGAGGGAGAACGCAATGAAGATCGCAATCATAGGTTACGGCAAGATGGGAAAAATGATCGAGCGCATAGCCGTTTCGCGCGGGCATGATGTCATCGCGCGCTTTGACGTCGACAATAACCGAAATGGCGAAGGGCTGACGGCGGAAGCCCTGAAGGGCGTCGACGCGGCGATAGAGTTTTCGACGCCCGAAACCGCCGCGGAAAACCTGCGCCGTCTGATCGAACTCCGAATCCCGGCTGTCGCCGGCGCGACCGGCTGGTACGCGCGCCTGGACGAGATAAAAAAACTTGCCGCCGACCGCGGCGGTTCGCTGGTGTTCAGTTCGAATTTCTCCATCGGCATGAATCTGTTCTTCAGGATCGCGCGCGAGGCTTCGGCGCTGTTCGCGCGCCACGATCAATACGACCCTTTTCTGGTCGAGGCGCATCACAAATTCAAGAAGGACGCGCCGTCTGGCACGGCGCTGGTTATAGCCCAACTGATGCGCGAAAGTTACGGCGCTCGAACGCCCGAAGCGGTGGCCCTCCGCGCGGGGCACATCCCCGGCACGCACGAAGTCGGATTCGATTCGGAAGCCGACACGATCACTCTCACTCACACTGCGCGGAGCCGTGAAGGCTTCGCCGCGGGAGCGGTGCTGGCCGCGGAAAAAATCGTCGACAAGCAAGGCGTTTACGAATTCTCGGAATTGCTTTTTAGTTAGCCACAGAGTCACGGAGACGCAGAAATGAAAAGACAAGGAGAAAGGACGTTTTTCCTCCGTCTCCCTGTCTCCTCGTCTTTCTGTCTCTGCGACTCTGTGTCTCTGTGGCTGATTCAATAATCGAAAGAGGAGATCAAAATGGCAAACATCGATCGGTTAAGAGGCTGCGGAACGGCGATTATCACCCCTTTTAAACAGGACGAATCAATTGACGAATCGGCCTTTCGCCGCCTCGTCGATTATCAGATCGAAAACGGCGTGGATTTCATCGTCGCCTGCGGCACCACTGGCGAGAGCGTGACGATGAGCGGTAACGAACAGGCTCGCGTCATTGAGTTGACGATTGAAGCCTCCGAGGGGCGTGTTCCGGTGGTCGCCGGCGCCGGCGGATACAATACGCGCGAGGTGATCGAAAAGGTTCATCGCTACGAGCGCCTTGGCGTGGACGCCATCCTCTCGGTCAGCCCTTATTACAACAAGCCCACCCAGGAAGGCCTCTATCAGCATTATCGCGCGATCGCCGAAGCTACCGGGCTGCCGATCATTCTCTACAGCGTGCAGGGGCGCACGGCGTCCAACATTGAACCGGCGACGGTCGCGCGCCTGGCCGAGATAGAAAACATCGTCGGAGTCAAAGAGGCTTCGGGCAATATCACGCAGATCGCCGAAATCGCCTCGCTGGTTGAAGGAACGTTCAAGCTGTTCGCCGGCGACGATTCGGTCGTGCTGCCGGTCGCGGCCCTCGGCGGCGTCGGCGTCGTCTCGGTGGCCTCGAACCTGCTGCCGCGACAGGTCAGCGATCTTTGCCACGCCTGCATCGAAGGGCGTTTTGACGAGGCGCGCAAATTGAACCGACAGCTTACGCCGATTTTCAAAGCGATGTTCATCGAAAGCAACCCGATCCCGGTCAAGGCCGCGCTGGCTATGACGGGCATGATCGAAGAAGTTTACCGCCTGCCGCTCACGCCGATCAGCGCGCCGAACCGCGCGAAGCTCGAAGGGGTCCTGGCAGGGGCAGTTACATTGACGAAGATTTCGAGGCAGGCGAAGAGTTGAGTTTGAGGGCGAGGCTTGAAATGAAAGGCATTCTGG
>DASUFM010000569.1:0-5098 GCA_036274535.1 Blastocatellia bacterium | reverse complement strand
TTCAAATTGCCCCACCCCGGCAGTGTGCGGCAGGACTGAAGTGGGACAATTTGAAAAATTGTCCCACCATTCTAAGGATCATTCGGCTCTGTAATTCGGCGCTTCCTTAGTGATGATCACGTCGTGGACGTGCGATTCTTTCAGGCTGGCGGCCGTGATCTTCATGAACCGCGCGTTGCGCTGCAATTCGCCGATTGTGCGGCAGCCGGTATAACCCATTCCCGCGCGCAGACCGCCGACGAGTTGCGCAACGAGGGCCGCGAGCGAGCCTTTGTAAGTCACGCGGCCTTCGATGCCTTCCGGCACCAGTTTGCTCTCCACGTCCTGGCCCTCCTGGGCGTAGCGATCCTTGCTCCCCTGCTTCATAGCGGCCAGACTGCCCATACCGCGATACGATTTGAAGTTGCGGCCTTGATACAAAATGATCTCGCCGGGCGATTCGTCGACGCCGGCGAGCAAAGAACCGATCATCACAACGTCGGCGCCGGCCGCGATGGCTTTGGTTATGTCGCCGGAATATTTGACGCCGCCGTCGGCGATCACCGGCACGCCGGAACCCGTCGCGCCGCGGACGGCTTCCGTAATGGCCGTGATCTGCGGCACGCCGGCGCCGGTAACCACGCGAGTTGTGCAAATCGAACCGGGCCCGATTCCGACCTTCACCGCATCCGCGCCCGCTTGAATCAGCGCTTTCGCGCCGTCGGCCGTGCCGATATTGCCGGCGATCAACTCTATTTCGGGGAAACGCTGTTTGACGCGTTTGACAGCTTCAACCACCCGCGAGCTATGGCCGTGGGCGGTGTCTATGGCCAGGACGTCTACGCGAACTTTGACCAGTTCCGCCGCGCGCTCCAGAAAATCGCCGGTCGCGCCGACGGCCGCGGCGCAGCGCAAACGGCCAAGGCTGTCTTTCGCCGCGTTCGGATACTTGATCGCCTTTTGAATGTCCTTGACCGTGATCAGCCCCTTGAGGCGGTAGTTCTCATCGACGACCAGCAGTTTCTCCACGCGGTATTTTTGCAGGATGCCTTCCGCTTCGCGCAACGTGGTGCCGACAGGGACTGTGATCAGGTTCTCCTTGGTCATCACTTCCGAGATCTGCAGGTCGAACCGCGTCTCGAATCGCAGGTCGCGGTTAGTCAGGATGCCGACGAGTTTCCCGTTTTCGGCGACGATCGGCACGCCTGAAATCTTGTACCGCTCCATGACGGCCATCGCTTCACGGATTTTGCGATCAGGGGTCATAGTCACCGGGTCGACGATCATCCCGGATTCAGACCGCTTGACCTTGTCCACTTCGTCGCGCTGCGCCTCAATGGGCAGATTCTTGTGAATCACTCCGATCCCGCCCTGCTGCGCGATGGCGATCGCCATCGGGGCCTCGGTCACGGTGTCCATCGCCGCGCTGACTACCGGGATGTTCAAGGTTATATTGCGTGTCAGGCGCGTAGTTGTATCCGTCTCCGCCGGCAGCACCTCGGAATAGGCCGGGACCAGTAGAACATCATCGAATGTGAGAGCCTCAATCAATTTTTCAGTCAACATAAGATTTCACCCAAAAACAAAAACCGCGCGAGACGAGTCTCGCGCGGCGTTATATTTTGCGTCCCTCTGAGCGCGCAATTCGGCATACCAGCGCCGCGCGCACATTTTCTCATAAAGGGTCGACGAATGGCTAATTAAGAGATTTAAGAGATTGTTGATACTTATCTTCGGTAATAGGGACATCAATCGCTGTATTAACTTTCGGATTAGGCAGAAATCTGGCGAAATCCACATCACGTCCCCCATTAAACGCGACCTTCAAGGATTGCGCCCTGCCTGTCGATAAAATAATCTTTTCACTCACTTCGAATTCGCGCGACTGGCCGGCGTGCAATGTCAACTCCTCGGCGTCCTTGCCGTCAGCTCTTACACTGATCCAGACGTCTTCAAGCGGGGCGCTGAGCAACACGCGCATCGCGCCGGCCATCGCCAGAGGCGTCGGACTCGGCGTCGGACTGCCGTTCGGCGACGGACTTGTAGACGGCGACGCCGTGGCCTCCGGCGTGGGCGTCACGCTCGGCGAAGCGCTCAATCCTGCCGCGGCGCTCCCCCCGGATTCCGGCGCGGCGGGAGTGAAATATTGATAAGCGGCGTAGGCCAGTGAGCCTATAACCACCAGCGCCACGAAACTGAGCAAAAGGCCGTTGCCGGCCGTCTGTCGGGATTCAAAATCCTCGACGCCCAGTTGGGAGCCACGCTCCGGCTCGCCGCCACCCTGTTCCTGCCATTGCTCTTGATACAAGTTGACGGCCTGCTCTTCATCGAAGCCGACCTTACTGGCGAATTTGCGTACGAATGCGCGGTTGAATACGCCGCCGGGGAGGACATCGTAAGCGTCGTTCTCTATCGCCTGGAGAAAACGAATGCTGATGTGTGTAGATTCGGCGATTTCCTGGAGCGATATATTTTTCTCTTCACGAGCCTGTTTCAGTTGCTGGCCTAAAGTTGCCATTTTGTTTTGACTTTACACCCCGATCTAATAAGGTGAAACTGCTCAAACAAACAGAATACATCTTATTTAAACCAATCGGGGCTGTCAATTTTGTCTTCGGTCGTTGGTCATAAGTTACCGGTCATTCGCTGTCGAAAAGGGACTATAACCAATGACCGGTAACTTAATCTGCGTTCAAAGCCTTGGCAAGCCCCTCCACGCTGGTCTGCGGCGCCTGGCAGTAAAAATTGCGACAGACATAGGCCGTCGCCTCGCCGTTAATCCTGTCCCGGCCTTCGAGCAACTTAATTGTCTCAGAAGCTTTTGAACCGGCCCCCGGCGCGAAGGCGACCGCTTTATTCGGCAAATAGCGTTTGAAAACCACATCGACCATAGCGCGCGTCTCCGGCGCGTCGGGCGCGCCGATAATGGCGATTTCATACGCCGAAGCCAGGAACAGGTCCAGGACCGAAAGCATTCGCCCGAACGCGCTCGGCGCGCGCATCATCGCCTGTCTCACAAGGCGGAGTATCGTTTCAGCCATCTCTCGATAACGATCTTCCCCGGTAAACAGCGCCAGTCGCGTGAGCGCCGATGCGGCCGCCGAATTCCCGGACGGAATCGCGTTGTCGTAAAAATCCTTCGTGCGCGTAATCAACTTTTCGTGATCGGCGCTGGTGAAAAAGAATCCTCCTGACTCAGTGTCCCAGAACTGCGAGATCATCGTCTCCGCCAGCGCCCGCGCCTCTTCATACCAGCGGGAATCGAACGACGCTTCGTAAAGCGAGAGCAATCCGTCAACCAAATAAGCGTAATCTTCCAGATAACCGTTCAGTTTGCTCTCGCCGTCTTTGTAGGTCCGGAGCAATCGCCCGTCGCGCCGCAATCTCGCCAGCAGAAAGTCCGCGTTCCCGGTCGCAATCTCCAGATAATCTTTTCGATCGAACGCGCGCGAAGCCTCGGCGAAGCCGCGCATCATCAATCCGTTCCACGCGGTCAATATCTTTTCATCGCGATAAGGCTTGATGCGTTTCTCGCGCGCGTCGAACAGAATCCGGCGTCCGCGTCCGACGACTTCGGCCAGACGCTCGGGCGATACCCTCATCAACCTGGCGATCACGTCCATGTCTTCGTCGACATGCAAAATGCTGTGGCCTTCAAAATTGCCCGCTTCCGACACGTCGAAATAGCGGTTGAACAGGCGCGCGTCTTCCTCGCCCAGCAGCCCCTTGACCTCTTCCGGCGTCCAGACGAAAAACTTCCCTTCCTCGCCCTCGCTGTCGGCGTCCTGAGTAGAGTAAAAACCGCCCTCTTTATCCGTCATTTCGCGCGTAACATAATCCAGCGTCTCGACGGCGATGCGTTTGTAAAACTCATTTCCTGTGGCCAGAAAAGCGTCAGTATAAATGCGGCTCAGGAGCGCGTTGTCATAAAGCATTTTCTCGAAATGCGGCACGAGCCATTTTTCGTCCACGGAGTAGCGATGAAAACCGCCGCCCAACTGATCGTACATTCCACCGCGCGCCATCTGGTTCAGAGTCAATTCGACTGCTTTCAGCGCGCCGGCGTCTTTCGTTCGATGATAATGGCGCAGCAGAAACTCCAGCGCCATCGATGGCGGAAACTTGGGTTTGCCGCCGAAACCGCCGTGCACCGGATCGAGCATCCTCGCCAGGTTGGTCGCCGCCTGATCGGCGATCTCGTAACTCAACTCGCCTTCCTGCGCTCCTTTCGGCGCGACGACGCGATCGAGCCGCTTCAACTCGCCCGCCATCTCATCGGCGCTGTTTTCGATCTCGTTGCGCTGCGCGCGATAGGCCTCGGCTACGGAAATCAACACGCGCGGAAAGCCCGGCATTCCGTGGCGATCAACCGGCGGAAAATAGGTCCCGCCGTAAAACGGCTTGCCCTCGGGAGTCATAAAGACCGTCATCGGCCATCCCCCGCTCCCGGTCATCATCTGCACGGCGTTCATATAAATCGCGTCCAGATCGGGACGCTCTTCGCGGTCGACTTTGATGTTGATGAAATTGTCGTTCATCAATTGCGCGATGGCTTCGTTCTCGAAACTTTCGGACAGCTGGACGTGGCACCAATGACAGGCAGCATAGCCTATGCTCAGCAGAATCGACTTGTCTTCCTGCCGCGCGCGCGCGAACGCTTCTTCTCCCCACGGATACCAATCAACAGGATTATGCGAGTGTTGCAAAAGATAAGGGCTGGTTTCGTTTATCAATCGGTTCGTATATTTCGGCGTGCCGTCTTCGTTGAAGTGCTTAATCTCCATCTTCCCTCCATGTCCAGCCTTTATGGCTTTTTCGCTGACCGTTTATCAATTGATACATATGAACAGGATGCAATCCGTACTCACGGCAAAACGCCAGTAAATTAGTGATGATCACTCGTTGTCCATCGGGATTGATAAATCCTGTGTACACCTTAGGCGCTGATTTTTGCCTGCCGTTCTTGTGCGTCCAGCCATGATGACTGCAAATCCTGCCGTGCGCTACGGCGACCATATGCGTGTTATCCAGTCCCCGCTCACGACAAAAAGCAGCGAGATTCGTAATCAGTCCCACAGGATGGCCTTCAGGATCAATGAATCCATCATAAATCTTGATA
>DASUFM010000568.1:0-11372 GCA_036274535.1 Blastocatellia bacterium | reverse complement strand
GTTTGACGCGATCACCGTTGAAGATTTGAACGTGCGGGGAATGGTTAAGAATCATCATCTCGCCAAGAGCATCAGTGACGCCGGGTGGAGTCAATTCATCTCGATCTTGACGGGTAAAGCGGAAGATGCTGGCCGTCAGGTAATCAAGGTGAATCCGTCCTACACGTCGCAGGATTGCTCGCAATGCGGACATCGAGTGCGCAAAACGCTCGCCACGAGAGAGCATCGGCATGTAAATTGTGGATTTGTAGCGCATCGCGATCATAACGCCGCATTAAATATACGAGAGCGCGGGGCACGCGCTTCGGGGATGGGCGACAGCGCCCGCGTGAACCGAGAATCTCCACCTATAACGCGCCTTGGCGTTTAGGTGGAGAGTGTCAATGGCTCCAAAGATGAATCAACGCATAAGCCCGCCAGGGCCGCCAGTTTTCGGCGATTTCCAGGATGCGTTTGGACGATGTCTCGCCCAGGGCCTTGCGCAGACCGAGATCCGTATGCGGGAACGCGTCGGGCCAGCGCAACGCCCGCATGGCGATGTAATGCGCGGTCCAATCTCCTATGCCAGGAAACTGTTTCAGCCGTTCGATCGTCGCTTCGGCGTCGCCTCCCGGCTCCAACTTCACTTCGCCGTACGCGACCGCGCGGGCCAGTTCGATCAGGCACTCCGCGCGTTTTCCAGTCACGCCCAGTCGAGCCAGATCAGCGACTCCGGCCTGCGACAGTTTCGCCGCGCTGACCGAGGCGCGATTCAATCGCGGGTTCGGCGTTTCGACCGGTTCGGCGAAGGCCTCAGTGATCCGTCCGGCGATCGTCCTGGCGGCAGCCACGCTGATCTGTTGCCCCAACACCGCGCGCATCGCCATCTCGAATCCGTCAAATGCGCCAGGCAACCGCAGACCTGAACGCCAGGGCGCGGTCTCGCGCAGGCGTTCATCTTCGCCGAGCCGCGCTTCGATCAGTTGCGGATGCGCGTCCAGATCAAAGAGGTTTTTGACACGAGCGAGCAGTGACGACAGATGCCGAGCAAGTGAAAGCGAAACCTCGACGCGAAGCATGTTGGCGCCCTCGACGCGCTCGACATTTATCCAACCATTGGGGCCATTGGGGCCATTGGGGCCATTGGGGCCATTGGGGCCATTGGGGCCATTGGGGCCATTGGGGCCATTGGGGCCATTGGGGCCATTGGGGCCATTGGGGCCATTAGGGCCATTAGGGCCATTAGGGCCATTAGGGCCAATGGCGCCATTGGCGCCATTGGCGCCTTTGGGAGCGCAGGCATCCTTTCCTACTCCGATCTGAATCGCGCGCCAGTAGCGATTGTCCTCGACCAACTCGACGCCCGGGATGGCCCGGCCGGCGAGAAACTTCAACAACCTGGGCCAGTCCATTGGCGGGCGAAAGCCCAGTCGAACGATTAACGATTGCCCCGCCGTTCGTGAGTTTTGGGATCGACGAAGCGCGGTCGGGCTGAGACCGTAGCGCTCGCGGAAGATCGCGTTGAATTGCCTGACGCTGGAAAAGCCGCTTGCGAACGCCACCTCGATGGCGGGCAAAGCGGAATCTGTCAGCAAATGCTTGGCTAGCAGCAGCCGCTGAGTTTGAGCCAGTTCGGTCGGCGTGACGCCGAGTTCGCGCTTGACCACGCGGCGCAACTGCCTGGAACTGAGGCCGAATTCCGCGGCCAGCGTATCAATGCCGGCTTCGTTCAACGCGCCGGCTTCGATTCTCCTGGCGGCGGATGAAGCGATCCGGCGCGCCGAATCAATGATCGCGTTGCCCGGAGCGAGTTCCGGACGGCATCGCAGGCAGGGCCTGAATCCGGCGTTTTCGGCGGCGGCTGCGTTCGCGAAGAAGCGGCAGCGATCACTGCGTGGCGTTCGAGCGGGGCAGACCGGCCGGCAATACACGCCGGTGGTCTTTACTCCGACGTACAAAACCCCATCAAAGCGCGGATCACGCGCGGCCAAAGCCTCATAACAACTGTCGTGATCGAATAGCATGCCGCTTTTTTATCACAACAGGCGGATGACGTCTGGCGGTTTTCGGACATCTATGTAGGTCATAAATAGTTCCTTAATCAGTCATTGAAATGAGGTGGGACAATTTAAATGTGTCCCACTTCTCACCGGCTGATTGGTGGGACACATTTAAATTGTCCCACTGTAAAGCAGGATTCTGGGAAATCCGCAATCCGCAATCCGCAATCCGCAATCAAAGGCCGAGTCGTTTCAACGCATGGGCTGTCGGAAAACCGGTCGCCGGTATTTTTTCCTGGATTTGGAAACTGCGCATGGCTTCGAAGGTGGCCTGATCGTATGCGCCGGTCAATTCGCCGGAATAGAAGCCGCGTTGTTTGAGCGCCTGTTGAATCTGTATCGCGCGCGACTCATCGATTTTGAGACCATTGCGCTTTGTAAGAAGGGCCGGGTCAATGTCTTGAGGTCTTTGAGAACGGGGCGGCCTCAGATTGCGCGATATTTCCACGGCGGAATCCGAGCCGCTTTCGATGACTTCTATCCGATCAGGCGCTATGGGATAGTTTTTGGGGATGACCACCACTTCACGATCATCCGAGGCTCTGTTCGAGCGGCGCTTGCCGCGCCTGGAGGCTAATCGTTTGGATGATTTTGAACGTGAAGCGGATTTGCCTTTTCTCTGTTTCGCCTCCGCAGGGGCGGAGAAAGGCCAGGCAATGAAGATGACGAGGAGAACCGCAGTCAACAGCGTGAACGGTCTGGGGGACTGTGGAGGCATGATTTTCCCTATGATATATGAGAAATGTTACGGTTTATTGAGTGAAATAAAGATGCGTGGATAAGGCGCGAGCCCTTTCCTATTAACTAACAGAACGATGGGGTCGCCCGATTTTAGCCGGTTCAAGACCCGTTTGAAATCTTCCTTGCTGTTGACAGGTTCCCGGTTGATGCTCTCGATTACATCCTTCGGTTTCAATTTGGCGTCGTCGGCTACGCTGCCGGGCTCGACGCGATGCACCAGAACGCCTTTCGCGGCTTCCAGATCGGAATCTATCGCCGCCTGCGCGCCTAGGTCCGTGATGCCTATGCCAAGGCTTTCCTTGCGAAGATCGTCGCCGGAGGCGCTGGCCTCCGAACTGGCGATGGTTTGACGACCGGGACGCCGTCCGATCACGACGGAGAGCGCCATCGGCCGCCCGTCGCGGTAAATCCTGATCGGCGCAGTCGTTCCGACCGGCGCCGAGGCTACGCGTCGCAACAGGTCCTCGTTGTCTTTGACCAGTTCGCCGCGAAATTCCACAATCACGTCGTTCTGTTTCAACCCGGCCTTCGCCGCCGGGCTGTCAACCTTGACGCCATCGACTGTCACAGTCGCTTCGACATTGCTGATGATTGCTCCACGAGGGGCGGGCAGTCCGTAAATTTTGGCGATCTGAGGGGTCACGCGCTCCGGCATCGCGCCCAGGAAGCCGCGAATGACGCGTCCCTGTTTGACCAGTTGCTTGTAAACGGAGATCGCCTCGGAAGAGGGAATGGCGAAACTGATGCCGTTGTAATCGCCGGTCGACGTGGCGATCAAAGTGTTGATGCCGATGACCTCGCCCAAAAGATTGATCAGCGGACCGCCTGAATTCCCGTGATTGACCGCGGCGTCGGTTTGCAGGAAGTATTGGAATCCGGCTTTATCATGGACATCTTTTGAGTTGCGATCCTTGGCGCTGATGATGCCAGCGGTCACGGTCTGATCGAATCCGAAGGGCGAGCCTATGGCCAGCACCCAGTCGCCAACGCGCGTCTTTTCGGAATCGCCGAACCGCGCGGCTCGAATTCCGGGGATCGGTTCGACTTTGACAACCGCCAGATCGGTCTCTCGATCGCTGCCGATCACTTTGCCCGGTATCTCGGAGCCGTCATAAAACTTGACCTTGATGCGATCCGCCCCGGAGATGACGTGGTAATTGGTCAGGATGTAACCCCGCGTATCGACTATCACGCCAGATCCGTTGCCGCGCCGCGCCGGCTCGGGCTGCCCGGATTCGAATTGCTCGATCGACCTGTGCGGAATGTTCAACTCGCCCTGAGGGCGCAGCGACTGGACCGGTTGCGTGACGGTCGAAACGTTGACCACCGACGGTTCGACGGCGCGCGCGATTTCGATGAATGCGGATGAGAGGTCGGAATTGACTTCGCCGTCGCCCGCTTTCGCCGGGCGCGGATTGCGCGAGAGCCAGAGGCCGGCGACGGCGCCGAGCGCGATGAACAGCGCCGCGACGGCGATCAACATTGCGCGGCGCGATGACCGGCGATAACGCTCCAGAAGTTCTTCCATCCGTTGTCGTGAACCGTGTTGTAAAGTGTCGTTCTTCATGACCCTGAGCCTGACCTGCTCATAATTTCAAATGCCGGGGCGACGACGTTTTCCAATTGATTAACGGGATTCCCGAATTATAGAAAACAGCCCGGAATCTTGGCAATCCGTTCCGGTAAGACTTGCAAGTCCGGCTCATGCGCGTTTACCCTTGCGCGCAAGCCTGTTTTGCAACGGTCAAATTAAATAACGCGCCAAATAATGAGAGGGTCGCATTTAATAAAATCGAATAGATCGCATGGACTCATTTGAAAGTCAATGCATTGAAACCATAGGACAGACAGGACTTATCCGTCTTATTTGTCCTGTTTGCCCTGTTTTTCCTATTTTATGAAAGTCGGATTGCTGATAGGCATTTTCATCATCGCGTTATTCGCTTTCGATACGGCGACAGCGCAAACCAGGCCCAACATCATACTCATTCAGGCCGATGATCTCGGCTATGGTGATTTGAGCGTTTACGGGCAGCGGAAATTCAAAACGCCGAACATTGACCGTCTGGCCGCCGAAGGCATGCGTTTCACGCAGTATTACGCGGGCAGCACGGTCTGCGCTCCGTCGCGCAGCGCGTTGATGACGGGCCAGCATACCGGACATACGCGCATACGAGGCAACGCGCGTTATCCGCTGGCGCCGCAAGACGTGACAGTCGCCGAAGTCCTGAAATCGGCCCCGGACGCCTCAGACGCCCCGGATGCCCAGGATGCTCCGGCTAAAGGATACAGAACCGCTCTGATCGGCAAATGGGGATTGGGCGAGGCTGGAACGACGGGCGTTCCGAACCGGCAGGGCTTCGATTACTTCTTTGGCTACCTCAACCAGCGCCACGCGCACAACTATTACCCGACATTCCTCTGGCGAAACGAAGAGCGGATCAAACTGCGCAATATTGCGCCGGATGAAGATGCGGAAGGGGCAGGCAATTCGACCAACCGACTCGATTACACTCACGACCTGATCGCGCAGGAGTCGCTGGATTTCATCAACGTGAACTGCGGCGGCCCTTTCCTTCCTCCGGGCGCCTGCCGCCAGCCCTTCTTTCTCTATCTGGCCTTCACGATTCCGCACGCGAACAACGAGGCCAAAAGGAAGGGAATGGAAGTCCCGGACCTGGGCGAATTCGCGAACAAAGACTGGCCGGATCAGGAAAAAGCGAAGGCCGCGATGATCACGCGGATGGATCGCGACATAGGGCGTGTGATGGCGCTGCTCAAAAAACTCGGCATTGACGACAACACAATCGTCTTCTTCACCAGCGACAACGGCCCGCACCGCGAAGGCGGCGCCGATCCGGATTTCTTCGACAGCAACGGGCCTTTGCGCGGCATCAAACGCGACCTGTATGAAGGAGGCATCCGCGTCCCTATGATCGCCCGCTGGCCGAAACGAATTAAAGCCGGAACGAAAAGCAACCAGGTATGGGCTCATTGGGATATCCTGCCGACTATAGCCTCGATCGCGGGCGTTAAACCGCCGGCCGATATTGACGGGATTTCGATGTTCAACGCGTTGCTGGGGCGGCGGCAGCGCAACCACCAATTCCTTTACTGGGAATTTCACGAACGCGGTTTTGCCCAAGCCGTGCGGATGGGCGCCTGGAAGGCCGTTCGCAAAAGCCCGGATTCGAAGCTCGAGCTTTATAATCTCAAGTACGACCTCGGCGAACGCAACGACATTGCGGGTAAATATCCTGCGGTCGTGAAGAAAATCGAGGCTTATCTGAAGACCGCTCGCACTGAATCCGAACTGTGGCCGATTGGAAAAGGGAATTAAGAAAAAGATTCAGCCACGAATGAACACGAATAAACACGAATCCCCGTCCTGAGCTCGATGCTCAATTGATTATTCATTTTCTTGCGTCATTCCTGTCTATTCGTGTTCATTCGTGGCTGAATTTCTTTTACAAATTCGGAAAACATGCTTCTTAAAGTCGATTCAATCACTAAAACATTCGGCGCCGTGCGTGCGCTCAAGGGAGTTTCCTTCGACCTGCGCGCGGGCGAGGTCCATGCGCTGGTCGGAGAAAACGGCGCCGGCAAATCGACGCTGATCAAGATCATCACCGGCGCGCTGCAACCCGACCCGTCCGATTCCGGCTCGATTTTCATCAACGGCCGGCAAATCATCGAAAACTCTCCCGCGCTGGCCAAGCGACTCGGCGTCGCGGCGATTTATCAACAGCCGGCGCTCTTTCCTGACCTGTCGGTGGCCGAAAATCTGGCGCTGGGGCTGGAGCAGGGCGGGTTATGGCGGCGTGTCAGCTGGCGGGAGCGGAACGCGCGGGCGGTGGAACTGCTCGGCCGCATCGGCGCGCGTATTGACCCGCGAAAGCCGGCCGGCGCCCTGACCATGCCCGAACAACAACTGGTCGAGATCGCCCGCGCGCTGGGGTCTTCGCCGGAATCAGGAGGGAAGATCCTGATCATGGACGAGCCGACCGCTTCGCTGACCGACCGCGAAACCGAACACCTGTTCAAAGTCATCAATGAATTGCGCGGTCAGGGAGTCGGCGTCATCTACATTTCACACCGGCTCGAAGAACTCTTTAAGATCGGCGACCGCGTGACTGTGCTGCGCGACGGCGAGACCGTGGCCACGCGAGCCATAAATGAAGTCGACCAGGCCGAAATGATACGCCTCATGGTAGGGCGCGAACTCTCCGCGGTCTTCCCCAAGCGCGAAGTGAAAATAGGCGAGACCGTCCTCGAAATCAGAAACCTGAGTTCACGCGCCGCCGGACTGCGCAACGTGAACCTCAGCGTGCGAGCCGGAGAAATTCTGGGCCTCACCGGCCTGGTCGGCGCGGGCCGCACAGAACTGGCGCGAGTTCTTTTCGGTTTACTTCCGGCTGACTGCGGGTCCGTGTTCTTACAATCCTATAAGTCCTATGATTTAAATGAAGTAAAGATCGATTCCCCGGCAAAAGCCATAGAACTCGGCGTGGCATATGTTCCTGAAGACCGGCGCAGGCACGGCGCGATTCTGGAGATGCCTATCGCCGCGAATATGACGCTGGCGATCCTCGAACGAATCTCTAAGCTCAAATTCCTCGATTTCAGATCGGAGAAGAAGATCGCGGCCGATTTCTCCAGGCGGCTGTCGGTTAAAACGCCGGCCACATTCACTCCCGCGGGCGCCCTTTCCGGCGGCAATCAACAGAAAGTGGCGCTGGCCCGATGGCTCGCGACTGAGCCGCAAGTCCTGATCCTGGACGAACCGACGCAGGGAATCGATGTCGGGGCGAAATCGGAGATCCACCGCCTGATGTGCGACCTGGCCGAATCCGGAATGGCGATCATCATGATCTCGTCTGAATTGCCGGAAATCCTGGGCATGAGCGACCGTATAGCCGTCATGCGCGGCGGAACCGTCGTTGGACTCATGAATCGAGCGGAAGCTACTCAGCAGAAAATCATCGAATTGGCCCTCGGCTGATTCGAACTTGCTAAAACATTTTGTAATAGTGAAAAAAAATCTTGCGGTCTTCCGGAAGACTTGTTAATGTATAAACCCGACCAACCCTGAATACGCGAGCGTGTTTTAAAGCTCAGCTTTAAAACACGCTCTTACAAAGATACTACAAAATCCACAACTAGCTTTGCTGCTTTCCACAATTGGCTTCGCTACGGATGATCAACCTGTCAGAGATCGCAATTAACATCAGATTGTTGATCTATTGAGCATTCAAATTCTAAAGGAGCAGTCAAAATGAAATCCGCAGCAAAATCGGTATGGATTTGTCTGTTGCTTCTCGGCCTGAGCTTTATACCGAGCACATCAGCGTCCGCACAGACCTATACTGCGACCGTGACCGGAACGGTAACCGACTCGCAAGGCTCGGCGATTGCCGGGGTCAAAGTGAGCGCGACCAATCAAGGGACAAAGCTCGAATATACGGCGCAGACCAGCGCTTCGGGCGTTTATACGATCCCGTTTCTGCCGGTCGGCGATTACGTGCTAACCGTCGAATCCACCGGCTTCAAGAAACTGGTATCGAATGCGATCAAACTCGAAGTCAACCAGACGGCGCGCGTTGACTTGCAATTGCAGGTCGGCGGCGTCAATGAAGTGGTGAACGTTCAGGACGTCGCGCCGGTGTTGCAAACCGAGAACGTGACGGTCGGCAACGTGATCTCCGGCAGCACGACGACGAATCTTCCGCTCAACGGGCGCAACTTCCAGCAGCTGGCGCTGCTGCTGCCGGGCGCGGTCACGCCGAATCCCGGCGCTTTCAACAGCGTCAGCCTGCAGAACGGTCAGGGCCGCCCTTTCGTCAACGGCCAGCGCGAACAGGGCAATTCCTTCCTGCTCGATGGCGTGTCGGTGGACGAAACGATTGACAATCGCATCGGTTACAAGCCGAACGTGGACGCCATCGCCGAGTTCCGTGTCGAAACCTCGAATTCTTCGGCGGAGTTCGGCAACGTGGCAGGCGGCATCGTCAACGCGACGCTCAAATCCGGCACGAACGATTTTCACGGCAACGTCTTTGAGTTCTTCCGTAACGACGCGCTCGACGCCAACACCTTTGCCAATAATCGTAACGGCGCCAGGAAACAGAAACTGCGGCAGAATGTGTTCGGCGGCACGCTCGGCGGCCCGATCATCAATAATCGGCTTTTCTTTTTCACCGATTATCAAGGGACAAGGCAGCGCACGGGCGGCGGCGCCTCGGCGGCCGTCGCGCCCCTGGCCTGGCGAACAGGAAATTTGTCGAGTTTGGCGACGCCGATCTACGATCCGCTCACCGGCCAGCCGTTCCCCGGCAACATCATCCCCACTAGCCGCATCGTCAACCCGGTGGCCAAGGCGTTGTTCGCCGATCCCAATCTCTATCCTCTGCCGTCGCGTATCGATCAGTCGACTGGCGTCGGAATTTACAACACGACAACTTTGAGCAGGATTGACGGGAATCAGTTCGACGTCAAGTTTGACGCGCGATTGACCGACAAGGACAACGTGTCAGCCCGTTATTCGTTCGGCAATTTCGAGGAGGGAACCTCGCAAGGCGTACTGGCGACCATTCCGACCGGAAAGAGCTTTAACCGCCCGCAAAACATCGCTCTCAACTGGACGCGGACATTCAGCCCGACGATCGTTAACGAGGCGCGCGTCGGTTTGAACCGCGCCGTTTTCATCGCCGGCACTTCCGACTGGGCTGGCATCGGCAATGCCAACGCGACGCTCGGCATCCCCGGCGGCCAGGCGGTGGGGGGCCTGAGCCTGATCGTGCTGGGCAATGGACTGGCTTCGCTGGGCAGTCGCGTGATCACCGAAGACAACGTTACCAATACCTTTCATTACGGCGACAATCTGACGATCCTGCGCGGGCGCCACTCATTTAAGATGGGCGGGCAGTTGCAGCGGTATCAGCAGAATCGTTTCTATCCCGGGAACAACGGACTGCTCGGCGGCTTCACTTATGATGGGAGGTTTACCAGCTCTCCTGACGGGAAGATCGCCGGTTCCGGCTTCGCGGATTTTCTGCTCGACCTGCTGGCCAACAAGAGCATAGGCAACACGGGCGGCGTGAACCCTGGCACCTGGGGCCATCGCCAGAACCGCATCGGCTTCTTCTTCCAGGACGACTTAAAACTGCGCAACAACCTGACGCTCAACCTGGGGCTGCGCTGGGAGTACACCTCGCCGGTCGTTGAAGTCAAAGACCGCCAATCGAACTTCGAACTTTTCACAGGCCGCCTGATCTTCGCGGGCCAGAACGGCGCCAGCCGCGCGCTCTACAATCCGTATTACAAAGGCTTCGAGCCGCGCATCGGCTTCGCCTGGACGCCGGAGAAGTTCCATAACAAGCTGGTCGTGCGCGCCGGTTACGGCATCGTGCAGTTCATGGAAGGCACCGGATCGAACCTGCGCCTGCCTCTCAACCCGCCATTTTTCTCGGAGGCGGATCGCACTTACAACACTGTGAGCGGCGCGGGGACGATCACCAAAGGCTTCACCGACGTGATCGTTCGCAACCAGATAGCGGGTTTGATACGTGTCTGGGATCCGAACCTCCGTCCGCAATTTACGCAGCAATACAATCTGACGCTCGAATACCAGTTGGCTAACACGATGTCCGTCTCGGCGGCCTATGTCGGCAACCGCGCGACTCACCTTGTTGCGCCGACCGATTTCAATCAGCCGCTGCCTGGCACAGGCGATTTCAATTTGCGCCGCCCGCTGTCAGGCGTGTTGCCTTTGGTGACGCAGATCAGCGGCACGGCTTCGTGGGCGATCAGCAACTACAATGGCTTGCAACTCAACTTGCGACAGCGTTTCGGGCGCGGGGTTGAGTTCCTTGCGTCATATACCTTCAGCAAGACGTTGACCGACAACCTCGGTTATTACGGCAGCGGAGGCGTGGCGGCGCAATCAGCCTATTCTTACAATCAGTATGCTCAGCGGCTGTATAATTACGGCCCGGCGTTCTTCGACGCGCGGAACAACTTCGTCTTCTCGGGCTCATATGAATTGCCGTTCGGCAAAGGCCGCAGCTTCGGCGCCGACTGGGCGCCGGTGGTCAACTACATAGCGGGCGGTTGGAACATTAACAGCATTGTCCAATTCCGCAGCGGCTTCCCGATCACGGTTACCACAGGCGGCTCCAACTCGGGACAGAACCCGCGCGGAGGGGAAAAGCCCGACCTGATCGGCGATCCGACGCCGGACAATCAAACGCTTGACAACTGGATCAATCGCGCGGCTTTCGCGCCCGCTGCCCCGGGCACATTTGGCAATTCTCCGGTGGGCGTGATCCGCGCGCCGGGCTTCGCCAACTGGGATTTCGGCGTGGGTAAGAAATTCAACGTCACGGAGGGCAACTATTTTGACTTCCGGGCTGAATTCTTCAACTTCACCAACCATCCCAGCTTCGCGCCTCCGGGACGAAGCTACAGCGACACGAATACGTTCGGCCGCATCACCGGCGTGGTCAGCCCGCCGCGCACACTGCAATTCGCTTTGAAGTATATCTTCTAAGCTAATTCATAAGCAGGAAACCGGGGGGATCGAAATCGATCCCC
>DASUFM010000567.1:0-4865 GCA_036274535.1 Blastocatellia bacterium | reverse complement strand
CTCTTTCTATTACTCAACAAATATAACACCAAATGAAGGCGAATGCAGCATTATTATTCGGTGGAGAAAATGATCATGATCATTTGACACAAGGGGTTTAAAGACATCGTAGTAGACACTGGGCAATTACTTGACGTAAATTGCCGAATGGAACGTTGGAAATCACCAGATCGAAGTAGTCGTTGGGCAGCGCAGTTTCCTCAAAAGGCCGGACGAAGACCCTCGTTTGAGGATAGAGCCGCTGCAAAATCCTACCGGTGAGCGAATCTATTTCTACGGCCACTCGATCGGAATTCGCCATCAGCGCCGGCGGCATGGCGCCGAGGAAGTGGCCGACGCCAGCGGCTGGTTCCAGGACGCGAAGCTTCGAGCGTGGCGAAGACGCGACCGTGACAGACTGGCCGTCGCCGATCTCAAGCATTCGTCCATCGCTCCGCGGCGTAAGGCCATAGTGATCGAGCGCGGCATAGATCGCCCGAATGATCGGCAAGGCGGTGTAATGGGCGTTGAGCGAGGACGCGAGCATTCCCCTGATCTCATCAGTAGTAAGAAGCCCGTCGAGTTCCTGGCATGGGCGAGCATATACATATGCGCCGTACGGAAAAGCGCGGTGGAGGACATCCGAATCGCCCCAGCCGGTATATCTGGAAAGGATACGTTGCTCTTCTGGAGCGATCGCGCCAGATTCGCGCGCCTCGGCCTCCAATTGCTTGAGCAATTTGATGGCGGCGACATTGTGATTGAAGCGGGACGCGGCGCCGCCCAAATCGGACAAGCCCTCACTGGCCTCAAAACGAAAATCGGCGGCCGAATCAATAGCTTTCGTATTGTTGAACACAGATTCCTCCCTGGATCAAAAGCGAAACAGTCTTTCAACCGCGACGCGCGGCGACGCGCCTTGCCGGCAGCTTGTTTCTTCTTTGATTTCAGGAAAGGGACGGAGGCTTTGATTGCCGTTGGCGAGGAGGTGAGGTTTCCGATGGAATGGCGATCAGCAATCAGGTGATCAACGCGCCTCAGCCTCCAATCGTCTGGGCGTGGCAAAAATGGATATTTTGGGCCATTGGCGCTAAGATTGAGAATATGAACGTTTCACTGACACCGGAACTCAATCAGTTCATCGCCGAGAAGGTGAAGGGCGGTTATTACTCTTCCGCGAGTGAAGTCATCCGCGAAGGACTGAAGCTTCTAAAGCAGTATGACGAAGCGCAGAGGATGAAGTGGCAGCAATTGAGAGCAGACATCGAGAAGGGAACCGCTTCGCTCGATAGTGGCAAAGGAAAGCCGCTCGATATTGAAGCAATCAAAGCCGAGGGAAGAAAACGGCGAAAAGCCGCAAAGAAAGCGCGAAAATAAATTCTGGGATGGTCGTTTCGCTGGATTCAACGCCTATTAGAGTCTTCGACCTTCAACTCCTCAATGCGAGGAAAAGAGAAGCTGGGACGTAGTTAGGTTTCACTGGAAGAATGTTCACTCAGCCAGGCGGTCAAATCGTCCCGCGATGTAAAATCCAACAACGCATCGCTAAGCTGTTCGAGTTTTTCAAGTGGTAGAACGCGGATGCGAGATGTCGTCTCGGCATCCAGGATGCCAAAACGACGGTGTATCTGTCGCAAGACAGTTGTCGCCACGCCTTCTCGTAGACCTTCCCGCAGACCTTCCTCTCGCCCTTCTCTTCGTCCTTCTTCAAGCCAGGTTTCAGCAAACGATTGCATAAGTTCTCCTTCCTTATCAGGAATCGCGGTTGAAAGCGCTTCTTTCAACTGCGCGACGCTTGGCGGATACACCGCCCCCGCGGATATATATAGCAGAAGCGTTCGCAAATATTCTATCCCAGACTGCTCCTCGTCTTGTAGCGCCAGACTGATAATATCTTTGAGCCGTGGAGTCAGTCCCTCAGTAAAGATATATCGAAGCGCCGTCAAGGCCGCCAATGTGCGCGTCATGCCTCTCAATTCGACGTCGCTATATACCGACAAATCGCACAAGTAGTGTTCGAATTCCGGCAGATACTTCCTAAATTGGTACAGGTCTTCCGTCGCAAAGAGAGCCGAAAATTGGGGCGCGACATTCCACTTTTCTCGCCCGTGATAAAAAACCAGCGGGAAATCATCGGCAGTTTTTCCGCGCCGTTTCGCCTCTCCGACTCCCAGATCCGCACTTCGTACCGCAACAACTGAAACGCGACCCATTCATCGGGGCTGCTCTTGTGTTCGAAGAGAATGTAAACCAGCGCGTCTCCTCCGCGTTTGAGATTCACGCGGTAAAGCAGGTCTGAAAAGTGTTGGCGCAATTCTTCATCAATGAAAGAGTCTTTGACCATCTCTGGAGCCGTCAAATCGAGCGCCGCGACAATCTCAGATGGCAGGTAATTCGAGAGAAAGTCCACGGCGGTCTCCTGCCGCGATAGCAGGTCTTTGAAAAAACGGTCGTGGGGATTGATCAGATCAGACATAGTTGAACACTTTCGATTGCTGAAGGCCGCCGGCGGCTTCACTTATATATTATACGCTGGTTGGTAGAGCCTCGCCATTCGCCGGCGGCGCCTGAAAGCTCTTTGACAAAAGGCCCATCAATCAGGACGTCAGCCAGGCCAAGGATTTGGTCTATGACGGTATCAGAGCGGGAAAGTAATTCTTCCAACGTATAACCCGAATAGAGGGTGACGTGCTGGCCATGCGCTTTCAACGCCGTTACGAACGACAGCAATCCTACTGGCTGAAGAAACGGCTCGCCACCAAGCACTGTCACGCCGTCACGCGGTTCGCCTATAGGATCAAGCAATCTTTCGACTACTTCTCCCACCCCCAGTTCGACACCGCTGTCTAACGGCCAAGTCTCGACTGCAAAGCAACCGACGCAGCGCCGGTCACAGCCGCTCAACTGCGCAACACTGCGTCTGCCTGGCCCTTCGACCACCGAGCCGTGATAGATTCGAAAGACTCGCAGCGAAGGCTCGTTAGGCTTGATAAGGATTGGTGAATCGCTAAAGAGCCTGATATCAATAGGGCGAGCGCAGTTTACCTGTTTACCTGCAGGCAGGAGATCCGTGGCCAGGGTTTTCAGTTCCGGCTGATTCAGCCCTTCGATCGTCAACGCGCCGGTATGAGGATCGATGATCCAAGTCGTCTCTTTCATAACTTCTTCTCCTTCGCGTCGAGCAGCGCATGCGCGTCTATCGGCCGGTAGGGCCACCACGTCTGCACATCCTCCCAATTGTGGCGAGGCTGAATCTCCAACACAATGCCGAAGACCTCGGCCGCCTTGCAGGCGATCAGCGTATAATCGTGAAGCTCAACGCCGAGATAGATTCGATTATCGTATTGGGTGAAGCCGTCAGGCAGCGCGAAGGCCTTCGCGCCGACCTGTCGCAACTTCTGATTCACTTCCTTCAGCTTTGATTCTTTGATCATCGCTTGCCGCAACCTTCGACTCGATAGGGAGTTTACGCATTCTTCTTATTCTGAACTCGTGGCCTGACATTCGGGCGCGCATAATATTCCTCGGTGTTCTCTTCATGTTGCGGCGCGCCGGTCAGTTCGGTAACGATCTTGGCGACATCGGCGCATTGAGGCCCCTGAACGCCCTCCACCTTCATTTCCATATCGCCAGTCTGCTCGTCTATCGTGAAATTGATCTCCGGCATAAGTCCTTCTCCTTCAGTAGCGCACTTTGATCTTCACCACGCCGCCCTCAACGGAGCGATGGATTGTCCCACGTAGCCTCGCCGCCACTTTCGTGACGACACGTTCGTTGTAAGCGGCGCGAAGCTTCGGGATGAATCGCCCATTGAGCGCGCGACTGCGATCGAGGTCATCTATTACCGGGCGATATTCGCCGTTCTCGGTCCGGGCAAAACCGATGTCGCCAAAACTGTTGCCGATCGCGCCGCGCGGAATGACGATTTCGGCCTTCTGCGCCATTTGCTCCGAGTAGTAGCGGCCCATTTCGAGATTTGAGCCCTGGCGAATATCTTGGCAGCCGATCTCTTCAAGCGCGGCGATCAGAAGATCGCGATCTTTGAAGACGACTTCCGGAAAGGTCATGTATTTGCTCATTGTTCATCCTCGGAAAAGTAATGCCTCGGATGAACGCGGGGCGCCGCCGATCAGCGTTTTCGGCGTCCATCCGAGGCGAACTACAAGCTCACATTTCCAGCGCCCTTGCGCCGTTCATTCGCTCGCTGATCGGTGTAATGCCAACGCCGCCGGCGTCCATCGCCATGTGATCCTTCGCCCAATTGCGCAAACTGTCTACCTGTTCGCGCTTGACGACGCTCGTGGGCTGAATCTGTCTGGCGCGATCGGCGATGTCGGTGGTAGTCACCTCCCGTTCCCCGTCCATAAACGCGCGCAGCAGCCCGGCCTTGACCGCCGCCTCGATTTCGGCGCCGGAGTAGCCTTCGGTTATTTCGGCCAATTCATCCAGATCAAAGTCCTCCGGGCTCCGGTTACGCTTGCGCAGATGCACGGCGAAGATCTCGCGACGGTCGCCGGGTTTCGGCAGATCGACAAAGACAATGTGCGAGAAACGCCCCTGTCTGGTCTGCTCAGCGGCGAGGCCTCGAACGTCGTTGGCCGTACCGATCACGAAGACATCGCTCTGTTCCTGCATCCAGTTGAGCAGGTAGGCGATGGTGCGCGCCGTCTCTCCGCCGTCGGTTTTAGACGATGATTCGAGACCGCCGACGGCCTTCTCGAACTCGCTGATGCCGAGAATGCCTTTGAGCGTGGTGGCGATCGAGAGAGCGCGTTTTATCGTAATCGCCGACGAACCGATCACGCCGCCGCCCTCGCCCATCACGCTGCCGAAATCGAGATCGAGCAGAGATTTGCCGAGCACCGACGATGCGATCTTCTTCGTTA
>DASUFM010000566.1:0-3163 GCA_036274535.1 Blastocatellia bacterium | reverse complement strand
AACCGCCGCCTTCAGCCACTCGGCCATGCCTCCGCAACGGCGCACATTGTCGCCGTCGAGATTGACGCTGTCAAGACGCAGCTCAAGCTTTTCTGCCATGACGCGCGCGCTGATTGCCGTCCATCAGCAGGTTGAGCTTCAGCGTCCTGGCTTCGATCTCCTTTCGCAGGGCCTGGCGTTCGCGCTCGTCATCGCAGACGCCAAGGCGCGCCTTGAGCGACTCGATCTCATTTTGCAATTCGACCTCCACCGGCAAACAGCCGGCGCTTTTCAGGACCGAATAACCCAGCCGCAGGTCCGCCGGCGTGGAAAAGTACGCGTCCAGGTCGAGCGGCTTGCCCTTGCCTGGCAGGTTGTCGAATTCGCCCTTCTCCATCGCCTCGCGAATTTTCTCTTCGATGAGTTTTTCTGAAAACATTTGAACGCTCCGGGAAATCAGCATAGCATCTTCTCCAACCCGGAATCTTATTCTAACAGGCAAATGATTATGAAAAAATTTCTACGCTTTTCCCTTCTCGGGATCTATCTCTGCGCGCTCTTCGCAGCCGCCGGAGCGCAATCACGTTCACTCGATGGAACCTGGCAATTCGCCGTCGATCGCGAAGGCAAATTGACGATCAACGATCTGAGTTCGGTCAAAGAGTGGCGCGAAATTCAAGTCCCGTTGTCGTGGAACGTACAGTTCGCCGACCTGCGCGATTACCGGGGCGTGGCCTGGTATCGAAAGACTGTCGATCTTCAACCGATCAAGGCCGATCAAACCGTGTTGTTGAAATTCGGCGCGGTTGATTATTTCGCCGAAGTCTTCGTCAACGGCCAGAAGGCCGGCGAGCACGAAGGAGGCTACCTGCCCTTCACTTTTGATGTCGGCAAACTGGCCAGAGCGGGAGCGAATGAGATCGCAGTGCGCGTGGTTGATCCCGATAACGACAAAGATCGCTGGGGCGACATGAACTACAACGAGCTGCCGCATGGGAAACAGAGTTGGTATGTGCAAACCGGCGGGATCTGGCAATCCGTGGGGATGGAGACCAAACCCAAACTTTACATAGACGGCGTTCAAGTTTCTGCCGGCATAGACGGAACAGTGCGCGTTCAGGTTTATACTGAGGGCCCGCCGCCACCGCCGCCACCTATGAATTCCTCGGCGAGCCGTCAAAACAGTTACAAATTTCAAGTGAGAATCATTGATCCGGCAGGCAAGGTCACACCACTTTCGCCGAGTGGCGAGCAGGGCGCGCCGAAACAGTTCAACAACAAATTGTACATAAGCGGAGGACTTTTTACAGGCAAGGTCCAGAGTCCCAGGCTATGGAGTCCAGGCCAACCCAATCTATACACCGTTGAAGTCACCCTGATCGATGATCGTTTTACAGGACGTTTCGGCTTCCGCCGGTTCGAAGCCCGCGACGGCAAGTTCTATCTGAACGGCGAGCCGATCTATATCATTTCCGCGCTCGATCAGGATTTTTATCCTGAAGGCGTCTACACGCCGCCTTCATACGAATTCCTGCTCGACCAGATGCGCAAGGCAAAACAGCTCGGCCTGAACATGCTGCGCACGCACATCAAAGTTCCGACGCCCGATTACCTGCGCGCGGCGGATGAGGCCGGCGTCCTGATCTGGTACGAGATTCCCAGTTGGGACGACAACACATGGACTCCGGCGGCTGCGAAACGCGGCGAAGACATTTTCCTCGGCCAACTCGCGCGCGATTGGAACCACCCTTCGGTGGTCATTCAAAGCATCATCAACGAAGCCTGGGGCGTGCGCGGCTTGAAAGAAGAACACACGCGCAAATGGCTCAAAGACGCCTTCGTCAAGCTCGCGCCGGAAGCGGCGAAGGCCGGGCGGCTGACCGTAGACAACAGCCCCTGCTGCGGAAATTTCCATCTCAAATCCGACATCGCCGATTATCACAATTACAATTCGATTCCTGACAACCGCGTAACCTGGGACAAGTGGGTGGCCGATCTGGCTTCGCGCCCCGAATGGCTGTGGAGCAAACATGGCGACGCGGAACCTGCAGGCAAAGAGCCGATCGTTTTGTCCGAATTCGGCAATTGGGGGTTGCCCGTCCTGCCGGAGAAATTGCCCTGGTGGTTCGAGCGCGATTTCAACGGGCGCGAAGTGACACGGCCCGCCGGAATCTTCGACCGTTTCCACGGCTTCAAATTCGACCGCCTGTTCACGGGCTTCAACGATCTGGCCCGCGCCACTCAGCGGCATCAATGGGTTTCGCTCAAACACGAAATCGAAGAGATTCGCAAACACGCTTCGATACAGGGCTACACAATCACCGAGTTTACCGACCTGAACTGGGAATGCAACGGTCTGCTGGATATGTTTCGCAACAAGAAAATCTACGCGGACGAACTGGCGCGATTGCAGCGGCAGGACGTGATCTTCGCGCAAACGCCCGCGAGCAACTACGCCAGCGGCGCCAGGATCGAGTTATCGACTTACGTTTCGAGATACAGCCCGGCGGCCGGAAAAGAGCAGACGATTCAAGTCTTCCTCGACGATAAGAAGGTCGGTGAGGCGAAGATCAAGCCGGCGGAGCGCGGCTCGGTCGTCAAAGATGAAACGATCTCGCTGGCGGCCCCCGCAGTGACGAAGCCGAGCAGCCTTCGCCTGAAACTGGAACTGCGTGAAACATCGCCATCCGGTAAAGGCAATCTCATCGCGGAAAATTATATCGAGCTTTTCATCCATCCTGAAACGAAGAAACAGAGCGCGTCAATCCACCTTGCCGGCGGTCTGACGACAATGGCCGAAGCGTTGCGCGGCGCCGGCTACAACATCGCTTCATCTCCAGACAAACAATCGGTGATCATCACCGACAAGCTCGATCAGCAGGCTCAGTCCTTATTAAGCGCAGGCCATCGTGTAATCGTTCTGGCGAATGACAAGGACGCCCTGCCCGGCGGCGCGCTCAAGATCACGCCCCGGAACGGCGCGACCGGTTACGACGGCAATTGGGTGACGAATTTCAACTGGGTGAATGTAAATCGCGCTCCTTTCAGCGCCCTCGCGTTCGACAAACTGCTCGGATTCGAAGCCGAACAGATAACGCCGAAATTCGTGATCGAGGGCGTTAAGGCCGAAAATTACGACGACGTCATGTCGGGAATCTTTCTGGGCTGGGTCAACAAGAACGCG
>DASUFM010000565.1:0-16066 GCA_036274535.1 Blastocatellia bacterium | reverse complement strand
GTGACGCTCTATTCCGATTCTCAATACGTGATCAACAGCATGACCAAAGGCTGGGCGCTGCGATGGAGAAAGAACAAGTGGAAGAGAAACGGCGTTGACGTTCCAAACTCCGATTTGTGGGAAAAGATGCTCGACCTTTGTGGCAAACACAAGGTCACATTCAACTGGGTACGCGGCCACGCCGGAAACAAAGAGAACGAACGCTGCGACCAACTGGCTCGCGAAGCCGCGCTCGGTTTCGATATGGCGATAGATTCGGTTTATGAAGCCAAATAGCAACTCCGTCGACTATGTGGCGCGAGTTATTTACTCGCGCTTTCGGTGGAAAATAGCGCGAGTAAACAACTCGCGCCCCCTAAACTATGACCGATTTGAACCGGATCTGATACCGTTTTTACAGCGGGAGACTACCATTATCAATCACCATGCTTGAGAAAGGCGGCTGCGACGCTAAGAGAAGAATATGTGAAAACAGTCTTGATCTTTTGCCCAAAAGCCCGTAAATTGCCCGCCGCCAATATAATAGATTTACCGGCAATCAACTGAGTCAACTTAACCTGCTACAGCAGAGCGCAAAGAAAACAGACTAGCGTACGAACTCGATTAGTGATGGCTGGGTTTCATGGATCGCCTGTGGCGCCCGTTCCCCATCTTTGTATCCGTGCGCCAAAACCCAACCTTAAACCCCTTGTAAGGAATCTATGAAGATCAAACAAACCATCAGTTTAAAAATGAGTTGTATGCTCATTCTGTTGGCGGTTTGCGCGCATTCCGCCTTCGGCCAATCAACCTTCGGCTCGGTGCTCGGGACTGTAAAGGACGCTTCGGGAAGCGTCGTTCCCAGCGCCACGGTCAAAATCACCAACGTAGACGAAAATACCAGCCGCACCGTCACGACCAACAGCAACGGCGATTATGAAGCGGTCAACACGAAACCAGGGCGATACCGCATAGAGATCACGGCTTCCGGTTTCCAGCCGTTCACGACTTCGGAAGTGGCGCTGGTCGCTCGCCAGACTTTGCGCGTTGACGCCACGCTCAGCGCGGGCAAAGTGAGTGAACAGGTTAACATCACGGCCAACGCCGGAGTGATCACGACCGAAACCCAGACCATCGCATCGTCGTTCGAGCCGCAGAAGATTCTCAATCTGCCGGCCAATTACCGCGCCGCGGGCAGCACCAGCCCGTACATCCTGATCTCCGCATTGCCCGGCGTGCAGGCCGACAACAACAACAACTTCTCTATCCAGGGCGCGCTGCCGTCGCAATCGCAGTTTTCGCTCGACGGGATCTCGACGACCAACGTCACCGGCAATTCGCCGTTGCAACAGGCCTTCCCGTCGGCTGAATCGATCGCCGAGATCAAGGTGCAGGGCGTAGGCAACGCGGCTGAGTACGGCCAGGTAGGCGACGTGACGACTATTTCTAAAAGCGGCACGAACCAGTATCACGCGACGGCGTTCTGGTTTCATCAGAACCGCGCGCTCGATTCCAAGGCCTTCGGCTCGCTGACCAAGCCGCAGAAAATCGGCAACGACTTCGGCGCGAGCGGCGGCGGCCCGGTTCGGATTCCACGGCTTTACAATGGTAAGGACAGGACCTTCTTTTTCGGGACCTTCGAGGGCTTCAGGTTTCCGCGCGGCCAGACGGTTCAAAATACCGTGCCGACGCAGGCCATGCGCAACGGCGATTTCAGTGGCGAAGGCCTGACCATCATAGATCCGTCGACCGGCCTTCCATTTCCGAACAACCGCATTCCAGACAACCGTATCAGCCCGATCGCAAAACAGATTCTGACGCTCTATCCGCTGCCGAACAACGGCCCGACAAACGCGCTGAGCGTCTCCAACTACATTCGCAACGCTTCGAGGAGTCTCAGTTCGGATCAGTACGACATACGCATTGACCATCAATTGACCCAGAAACAATCGGTTTTCGGGCGATGGACTTGGAAGGATGTCGCTGTCGACAGCCCGAACAAACTGGATCTGCCTTCGAACACCAACTACGACAGGTATAAGATTCTCGTCACCTCGCACAACTATACGCTCACACCCAGTCTGCTCAACGAAGCCCGCTTCGGCTTTACCATCGACGACAGCGGGACGGCTTTCCCCTTCGACGGCCGCGCCTTTACCAACAAGCTCGGCTTTGTGGGAATCGGCCCGGACTTTCCGTTCAACGGACTGCCTAACGTTTCGTTCTCAGGCGACGTTACGAACCTGGACAGAAATCGAGGCGACAGCGCCTCGCAATCACGCACGTTCCAGTTCAACAACAACCTGACGTGGACCAAAGGCCGCCATACGATGAAATACGGCTTCGACGTCCGATGGATTCGCGCCGCCACGGCGCTCGGCTTCATCGGCGCCGACAATTACGGCAACTCCAATTTCAAAGGGACGTTTACGGGTTCGGATTTCGCCGACTTCCTGTTGGGCCTGCCGATCACCACCTCCTATGCGATCATTCAGCAGGATAACGACGGCCGCACAACGCATTATCATTTCTTCGGGCAGGACAGCTTCCGCGCCAGCCAGAAGCTGACTCTCGAATACGGGCTGCGCTACGAATATCACCCGGCCTACACCGACGCTTCGGGAAACATCGGCAACTTCGATCCGAGCGTGCCGCGTTCGGGCCAGGTGGTTTATCCGACCGGCAAACAAGGCCTGCTGGCGCCGGGCTTCCTGAAAACATTCAACGCCTGCCCGGCCCCGACGGCCAACGGCGCGCCCTGCACGCCAGTGCTTTCGGCTGAGGAGGCCGGATTGCCGGAGGGGTTGCGCCGCGTACCGAAACTGCGATTCATGCCGCGCTTCGGTTTCGCTTATCGGCCGTTCAGCGACGACAAGACAGTGGTGCGCGGCGGCATCGGCGCTTACAACGGCGCGCTGCTCGGCAACATTTTCTTTTCGTTGACCGGCACGCTTCAATCCGACGTGCGCGAATTCACCAACCTCGACGCGCAGGGCAATCCCATTTACCAATGGCCGCAGATTCAAAGCGGCGGCAGCGGCGTCACGACCGGCCAGCTGGGCACGGCGTCTTTCCGCACGGCCAACGACATCGATTACAAAGATCCCTACTCGGTGCAATGGAATCTTTCGATCGACCGCTACGTCGGTTTCGGCGTGGGAGTGCGCGTCTCGTACATAGGGATGAAGACCACGCAGTTGGCCTGGGCGCCCGACCTGAATCAGATGACCTCTTCGACGCAGTTCGCGCTCAACCGCCCACTGAGCGACCGCCCGTTCCCGAACTGGGGCATCATCTTCACCCGCACCGCAGGGGCCTCGGCCTACTACAACGCGATGCAGGTCGAGGTGAATCGCCGGTTCTCGAACGGCCTGACCTTCAATTCGACCTATACACTGGCGAAGAATCTGAACGACAACGGCGGACCGAATTCGACCGGCTTCACTGGCGAAACCGGGGGCGGACGCGCGGCTGATCTTTATAACCGGCATGCCGAATACGGCAACGATTACGCGACGCGGCGTCATCGCTCGATCTCGACGGTGGTATACGATCTGCCTGTGGGACGCGGACGGAAGTTCGCCAATTCGATCCATCCGGCGGCCAACGCTGCGATCGGCGGCTGGCAATTGAGCGCGATCTTTCTGGCGCAGACCGGCCCGTATATGACGCCGTTTCTCAACAGCGGCATCGATCCGTCAGGCAGCGGATCTGGGGTGTCGCGCACACAGCATCCTGACCGAATCGGCGACGGCAATATCTCGAATCCGACCTGGTTCCAGTGGTTCGACACCGGCGCCTTCGTCTGTCCCGGATTGAACACCCGTGTCGCCTCGCAATGCCGCATCGGCATCGATCCCAGCAAGGACGCCAGGCCTATTGGGCGTTTCGGCACGGCGGGCGTAGGCATCATCAGGGGACCGGGAACTGTCAACCTCTCGCTAGGCCTGACCAAAGCCTTCTATCTGACCGAGAAGGTGAAACTCGAAGCCGGCGCCTCGTTCACCAACGTGACCAATCACACCAATTTCGCCGATCCGAATATGAACGTTACCAGCTCCGGTTTCGGACGCATTACCAGCGCCCGTTCATCCGAACTGGGCGGCAGTCGCACTGGACAGGTCTCCATGCGGTTGAGCTTCTAAAACAAAGGAATAGCCACAGAGGCGCAGAGGCGCAGAGAAAGAAAGAGAGAAAGAGAGAGCATACCTTTCTCTCCGCCTCTCTTGCTCTCTGTTCTCTGTGGCTGCGGTGTCTCTGTGGCTATTCTGAACTACCTGGGCCGTCGAAGAGTTATTGTCAAGAACCCGGAGCGATCCGCAGTCCCGCTCTGGGACATTCCGCATATTTCATATCCCTGCTCTCCCAGCCGGTTGAGTTCGAACTCAATGTCCGCCTGGTTAACCTGGATATACCTGGTCACTACGCGATATTCCCATTTCTGCAGTGTGGAAGGTTGGCGAGTGGTTTGCGCTGCGACTTCGGGCAAAGCTGAAGCGGGTGAATGTCCGCGCGACATGGAAGTGATAATCGCGCTCAGGGCGAACCCCGCCACGAAGATTACGAGCGAGGAGAGGAAATTATATTTACGCATGTGATCTCCAGTTTTTGGCTATTTTGTTGAAGGGGATGACTCCTAATATTATCCGCACAGGCTACAGGTTTCAAAAATCCGATTTTCCGCTCGCGCCGTTTATTCCTTGCGGCAGGCATGGTATTTCTTTGTGATGAACCACATTCCAGATCAGGACGCGCGCGCTGACGAGCAGGAGTTGAGCAAGCTCGGGTACGCGCAGGAACTCTTTCGCACGATGGGCGGGTTTTCGAACTTCGCCATTTCGTTTTCGATTATTTCGATTCTGACCGGAGCGGTGACGCTCTACGGACACGGACTCAAGATGGGCGGCCCGGCCGAGATGGCCTTCGGCTGGCCCCTGGTGACTCTCTTCACTCTGGCCGTAGTTTGCAGCATGGCTGAATTGGCGAGCGCGCTGCCCACGTCTGGCGCGATGTACCATTGGTCATGCCGCCTGGGCGGCAAGGGCTGGGGGTGGTTCACTGCCTGGTTCAACATCATCGGCCAGATCGCGGCCCTCGCGGGCATTGATTACGGCTGCGCGCTGTTCGTCACGCCGCTCATCGGCCTGGAAGCCACGACGCAAAATCTGCTGGCCGTATACGGCGTGATTCTGCTCTCGCACGCGCTGATCAATCATTTCGGCATCAAGCTGGTCGCGTGGCTGAACGATTTCAGCGTGACCGTTCACATAGTCGGCGTGGTCGTCATTGTCGGCGCTCTGCTGATCTTCGCGCCGAAGCAGCCGGTGAGTTTCTTCTTCACGCGCGTCACGAACAACGGCGAGGGCTGGCCTTACTGGTGGGGCTTCATCATCGGGCTGCTGCAGGCGATGTGGACCTACACCGGCTACGACGCTTCGGCCAGCGTTTCGGAAGAGACTGTGGATCCGAGGCGGCGCGCTCCGTGGGGAATGGTCATGGCCGTGGTCGTGTCGTTCGTCGTCGGTTATTTGCTGCTCTTCGCGTTGACGATTTCGATCAAGGACATCAACGGCGCGCTGAACGCAAAGGACGCGAGTGGCGCCGACATTCCAGCCGTGATCACGATCCTTGTCATATCTCTCGGTGAACGCGCCGGAGTCCTGTTTTCCGCGCTGGCGGCGATGGCCATGTGGTTTTGCGGGCTGTCGGCGGTGACGTGGTCTTCGCGCGTCATCTGGGCTTTCGCGCGCGACCAAGGCTTGCCGGCCTCCGGATTATGGAAGAGGGTCAGCCGTAAGCATTCGACCCCGGTTTACTCGATCTGGCTATGCTCGATAGCGGCTTTTCTGGCGCTGGTTTACAGCGGGGCCTACGCGGTCGTGACCGCGATCAGCACCATCGGGCTGTATATCTCTTACGTCATTCCGGTGGTCCTGCATCTGCGAACCGGCAAGATTGAACGCGGCCCGTGGCATTTGGGCAAATATAGCAAGGCGATAAATGTCGTGGCCGTGCTCTGGGTCATCTTTCTTAGCGCGATCCTGAGTCTGGCGGATATCATACACACAGGACTATCAATATTGGCGGTGACAATCGCGCTCGCGCTGTGGTATGGATTGCGCGAACGGCGGCGTTTCAAAGGACCGATATGGACGGCGCAACCAGAAATAGCAGAGCGTATTTGATTTCAAAACAAGCGGAAGCCTTCGCAATAGGCTATAATATTGATGAGGGCTCATATAAATGGAATCCGAAATTTTACCAAATCTTGAAATTGATAGAACCGCTTTTTCAGTCGTCCCTTTATTTGACGACTCGGACGAAAAAGCCTACTGGTTAACACGCACGCCGCAAGAGCGGCTTCAACACATGGAAATTCTGCGCCGGATAAATTATGGAATTCTCGCTACCTCGAGACTTCAGAGAGTTCTTGAAATTGCTCCATGCCCACGGAGTTAAGTATCTGCTGATCGGCGGTTATGCCGTCGGGTATCACGGCTATCCGCGAGCGACTAACGACATGGAATACCCATGGAGATAAGTCTTGAGTCAAAGTAAAAACAAAGTCAGAGGAATGCTGAGTCTCAGCCGTTTGCGCGAGCTGGTTTCGCAGGACCAGATCGAAACCGTGATCGTGGCTTTCACCGACCATTACGGCAGGCTGACCGGGAAGCGGTACGACGCGGAAATGTTCATCGAAGACACTGCCAGTCATGGCTCGCACGGCTGCGATTACCTGTTGACGACCGATATGGAGTTGGAGCCTGTGCAGGGCTACAAGTTCGCCAACTGGGAACTCGGCTACGGCGATTTCCATCTGGCGACTGATCTGGAGACGCTGCGGGTGGCGAGCTGGCTGGATAAAACCGCGTTTGTGTTGTGCGACGTGAAGAGCGAAAAGACGCATGATTATGTCCCCATCGCGCCGCGTTCAATCCTGCGCAAACAGGCCGGAGCCGCGCGCGGATTGGGTTTTGAGAGTTTCGCCGCTTCGGAGCTCGAATACTATCTGTTTCAAAACAGCTATCGCGAAGCGGCCGCCGACGGCTGGCGCAACCTCGAACCGGCCGGCTGGTATCTTGAGGACTACCAGATCCTGCAGGGCACTCGCACCGAGGCCTACACATCCGCCGCCCGGCATCATCTGAAATATTCTGGCGTGCCGGTGGAAAACTCGAAGGGCGAGTGGGGATTGGGCCAGCACGAATTGAATGTGCGCTACGCCGAGATCGTGGAGATGGCCGACCGGCACGTGGTCTTCAAACAATGCTTGAAGGAAGTGGCCGAAGCCATGGGCGTGAGCGTGACGTTTATGGCGAAATTCGCCGCCGACCGCGCCGGCTCGAGCTGCCACATACATCTCAGCCTGTGGCGTGACGGCAAGAACGCGTTCGCCGGGGATGAGCAATTCGGCCCGGTGAAATGCACGGACACGTTTCGATATTTTCTGGGCGGCTGGATGGCGCATGCGCCCGAGGTGATGCCGTTTTACGCGCCGACCGTCAATTCGTACAAGCGCTTCGTCGACGCTTCGTGGGCGCCGACCCGATTGGCCTGGAGCTATGACAACCGCACCGGCGGCTTTCGCGTGGTCGGCCGCGATCAATCATTGCGCATCGAATGCCGCATTCCCGGCGCCGATTGCAATCCCTATCTGGCCTTCGCCGCGTCGCTGGCTTCGGGATTGGACGGCGTCGCCAACAAAATCGAACCGCCAGAATGCTTCGTCGGCGACATTTACGCCGCGAAAAACCTGCCTCGCGTGCCTTACACACTGTCCGAAGCCACGGACAGATTTTCCGCGAGCGAATTCGCCCGCCGCGCCTTCGGCGAAGACGTGGTCGAACATTACACGCATTTCTTCCGCACGGAACAGGCCGCGTTCAATTCCGCGGTGACCGATTGGGAGCGCAAACGGTACTTCGAACGAATTTGAAAAATGATTTGCCACGGAGGCGCGGAGGCGCAGAGGCGGCGCCTCTGTGTCCGGTTGAACGTTTAAAGAGTAATCGCCGGCAACCCGGCCTGCCGCAGTTGCTCGTTGATCGATTTTACGTCTTTGTTTTTGATCTCGCTCCAATTGGACAGCGCGCCGGCCAGCGATTTCTGTAAGGCGTCCGAAGCCGCGACGGCCTGAGTCGTCGGCTCGGCGTCGGCCCCTTCCACCAAATTCATTATCGAGAGCAGTTCGCGCGCGAGTCTTGACAGGCCAGAGCCTCCGCCGCCACGAGGGCTTCCTCCGCCTGCGCCTTCAATGGCTGCGGCTTTCTGATCCAGCGCGGCGACCGCTTCCGCCGCAGCGCCCTGCCCCTGTAAAAGACGTTGGGCTGCCCCGGAACGCCCGTGGCGCCGACGGTGCGCCCCGCGCGGAATGGCCCTATGCAGCGCCAGCGCAAAGATTGATATAGATTCTGGTTGTATTGTTGCGCGGTCGTCTTCATTAAGCCCGGCGCCATTGAAGTTGCGATTGCAAATAGAATACTGATAAAAAGGGCGCGGCGAACCGAGATCATAGGATCCTCCACAAAATCCATTTTGAAGTTGGTAAAGCTATTGTCGAAGTTGCGCGGATTTTACACGACCGGGTTAAATGATGACAGACACTACGCGAGCGCCGCGATTATTGTCCGCGATGGCCCATCCCGACGACGCCGAGATACTGATTGGCGGTACCCTTTTTCATCTCAAATCTCTGGGCTGGGAGCTCGGGATTATGACGATGACCAGCGGCGATTGCGGCTCCGCCATGCACGGCAACGAAGAGATTTCGCGCATCCGCTACGCCGAGGCCGGGGCCGCCGCCGATTATCTTGGCGCGTGGTACAGCTGCGCGGGATTGATGGACGTCGAGATATTCGCCAACGCCGAAAACCTGCGCCGCGTCGTCGAGACGATGCGCCGCTTCGATCCGGATGTCGTGATCACGCACTCGCCAGCGGATTATATGGTCGACCACGAAGAGGCCTCGCGGTTGACGCGCAGCGCCTGTTTCGCCCTCTCCATGCCGCTTTACCGGACGCGCCAGATCGCGCCCGCGCCTGCGACAAAATCAACGCCCGCATTGTATTATGCCGATCCGGTAGAAGGCGTCGACGCGATGGGGGAGCGCATCATCCCTCATTTTTATGTGGACATCACCGAGACTCTCGAAAACAAGCTCGAAATGCTGAGTCTTCATAAATCGCAGCGGGACTGGCTGCGCGCTCATCACGGCCTCGACGAATATCTGGAACAGGCCCGGCGGTGGAGCGCCCGTCACGGCCAGGAGTGCGGATGCGATTACGCCGAAGGCCTGCGGCAACATCTGGGACACGGTTACCCACGAGAGCCGCTGCTGCAAAACGCGCTGACCTCACAAATTAAAGCAATTTCGGTATGAGTGTTTCGTCCTATTTGTCCTATTTTCTAAGGGAGACATTATTCAATGAATGATATCAACGTTGGCATAGTCGGGCTGGGTTGGGTCGCCGGGGCGCACATCTCGGCATTCAACAAAATTCCGGGGGCAAGGGTTACCGCCGTCTGTTCGCGACGGAAACAGAATGAAAAAGAGCTGGAACGACAATACGGAACGCCGCTCAAGATCTATAACGATTACGAGGAGATGCTGGCGGACCCTTCTATCAATGTCATAGACATCTGCACTCCGCATCCGCTGCACGCGGAACAATCCATCGCCGCCGCGCGAGCGGGCAAGCACCTGATCATCGAAAAGCCCATCTCGATCAAATATGAAGACGCCGTCGCCGTGCGGAAGGCCGTCCATGAATCCGGCGTGAAGACCTGCGTCTGCTTTGAAGTCCGATTCAGCCAGCAGGCCGGCGTTATTCAGGCGACGATCGACCAGGGGCTGATCGGATCGTTGCATTACGCCGAAGTCGATTATTATCACGGCATCGGCCCGTGGTACGGCCAGTTCGGATGGAACGTCAAAAAGGATTTCGGCGGGAGCAGCCTGCTGACGGCCGGCTGCCATGCCCTGGACCTGATGTTGATGTTCATGGATTCCGAAGTCGAAGAGGTGACGAGCTACGGCAATCGCAGCGCCAATAAGATCTTCGAACCTTATGAATACGACACGACTTCGGTGACGCTGCTCAAATTCAAGGACGGGCGGCTCGGCAAAGTGGCTTCAGTGACGGACTGTTTGCAGCCCTACTATTTCCACATTCATCTGTGCGGCAGCGAGGGCAGTATCCTTGACAATCGCCTCTACAGCTCCAGACTGAAAGTCTCTAAAGAACGCTGGAGCTCTCTCGAAACCAGTCTGATCGATTCGGGCGACGTCGCTCATCACCCTTACCTTCCGCAGTTCCAGGCTTTTGTCGACAGCCTGAGGAAGAACGAGGACATGCCGCTGACGGATTTCGACACCGCGTTTGAATCGCATCGCGTAGTATTCGCGGCCGATTTATCGGCGGCTGAGAAACGAACGGTCAGGATGTCGGAACTGGCATACTAAAGCGACGCCACAGAGACACAGAGAAAAAGACAAGGAGACAAGGGGAAAAGGAGAAAAGGAGAAAAGAAGAGGATCGGCTTGTCTCCCCATCTCCCTGTCCCCTTCTTTTTTCTCTCTGTGTCTCCGTGGCGGTTTCACAATACTTCCTCGGCTTCAATTTCATTTTTGCGGAACACATTCAACAATTGTTCGACGTGGTCGCGCCCTCGCGTTTCCAGGATCAGGTCGATCTCAACGCCGCCGACCTGAAGGTTGCCGAAAGCGCGATTGTGGGTGACTTCGAGTATATTCGCGCCTACGGACGCCGCGTCCTGGCAGATGCGGGCCAGTTCGCCGGGGCGGTCGCGGCCCAGGATGCGGATGCGCACCATGCGCCCGTCCTTGGCCAGGCCGCGCTCGATGATTTTCGATAGCAGGTTAGGATCGATGTTTCCGCCGCTGACGATCATCGCGACGTTCTTGCCCGCGATGCCCTCGATCTTGTTGAAGAGTACGGCAGCCAGAGGGGCCGCGCCTCCGCCTTCGACGACGGTTTTTTCGATTTCTAGCAGCTTCAGTATCGCGCTGGCGATCTCGTCTTCGCTGACGGTGACTATGCCGTCTACGTAACGGCGCGCGACTTCGACCGTGCGTTCGCCAGCGCGTTTAACCGCCAGGCCGTCGGCGATGGTCGGTTGCGTGGCGATCTCCGCGACGGCGCCCCAGCCCAACGCCGCTTTCATGCAGGCGTAATACTCGGGTTCGACGCCGATCACGCGCGTTTTCGGACGCTTCTCCTTAATCGCCACGGCGACGCCGCTGATCAATCCGCCGCCGCCGACCGGCACGACCACGGCGTCGAACTCCACGTCCTCTTCGAGCAGTTCCAGGCCGATCGTCCCCTGCCCGGCCATGACGGCTTCGTCGTCGAAAGCGTGGATGAAAGTCATCCCTTCTTCGGCCGAGATATGTCTGGCGTGGGCGAGCGCCTCGTCGTAATTCGCGCCGTGCAACACGACTTCCCCTCCGAGGTCGCGGGTGTTCACGACCTTGATCAGCGGCGTGGGCCTGGGCATGACGATGGTCGATTTAACTCCGAGTCGCGTCGCGTGATAGGCCACGCCCTGCGCATGATTGCCGGCGCTGGCGGCGATCACTCCGGCCCGCTTTTCGGCCTCGCTCAGCTGCAAAAGCTTGTTGAGCGCGCCCCGCTCCTTGAAGCTGCCGGTCATCTGCAGGTTTTCGAGCTTGAAATAGGTCTGGCACCCGCACAACCGGCTCAGAGTCAATGAGAGCGGACATGGCGAATGATAAATGGCGCGCCCGAACCGCGCGCGCGCGTCTTCGATATCTTTAAGTTTAATCATTTAGTTCAATCATTACGAACGGTATTAATTCACGAAGAAAGAAGATCGGGAATTCCGGATTGGGGATTAGAGATCGAGAATCATCTTTTCTGCAACGATGCGATCTTCAGCGCTCAATATTCGCTCTTCAATCCGCAATCCGCAATCCGTAACCCGTAATGTACTGCGTCGCCGACGCCCTGTGCGCGAGCGCGCCGGCGACCGCTCGCGCTTCGCCGAGCGGCAGATTGCCGATCTGCGGGCCTCCGCCGGTGTAAGCCTGGCCGGCCGTGTCTATGCTCAAGGTCGCCAGGCCGAGCCTGCGATCAAAGGGCGATTGAGAAACTTCGACCGCCTGAATTTTATTGATCGGCACGATGTGCGTGGAGCGCCCCAGCCATCCGCGCCTCGCGCAAAAATAGCGTTCGCTCAGCGCATAGCCCATGTTCCGGTAATTCGCGGCGCTGACGAAATAGACGAGCGGCAGCAGCGCGAGCGGCCATAAAGCCGCAATTCGCCAGGCGACGACGAAGGCAATCGCGGCGGCCAGGACGCAAACGATCGCGCCTTTGATCACGCCACGCCTGATCGCCAGACGCGAGACGCGCCGCCATTCGCCGCCTTCGGTTCCTGCTCCGTCGAAATCGGGAAAGAAAGTCGTGAGCAGCCCATTAACCGCGCCGCGGCGCGTTATCGGCAATAAAACGTCTCGGCCCGAATTGTCATCCTCGTTATCGCGGTGGCTGCCCGAAGTGTCCGCGCGCAAAGTCGCCAGTCCGAACAAACGGCGGAAAAACTTCTCTTCGATTTTCAGAACCTGAATGCGCCGTCGCGGCAGGCTGCTGGATCGCCGCGTGAGCAGGCCGTAGCGGCGATGCAGGTCTTCCCCGCTGAGCGAGAGCGTGAAACCGTGGAACCGTACGATAGCGACGACGATCGAAACGATCAAACCTGCCAATATGATCAATATGATCGCCAGCGCCGCCGTCAGGGCGAACCCCGCCGCGGCGTCCCGTGTGAAGAAAACCTTCAATGATTCGCGATAAACAGCCTTCCCCGCCCGTTTGTAAAAGTCATCCCGGATAAAGTTTTCGGCGATATTCCAGAGCGCGCCGGCCAGCATCAGCGCCGAGATGAGGTAATTTGTGGTCAGCCCGATCATGATCAGGTCTTTCAATCCGAGTCGATGAATGACGGCGGGCTCCGGCGCGGCCGCGACTCGATCCTCAATCGCCCCCTTTCCGGCCTCCGCTCTGATCCGCGCCGCGCGCTCAAACACGGCCTGCCGCAATCTTTCGACCTCGGAGCGTGAAAGCACGGAGAGGCTCGCCTCGGCGCCTTCGCCTCCGCCGGTCTCGATCTTCGCGTCAACGACGTCGAAGACGCGATGCAGCACGCCCTGCTCGACGCGGATCTCCTGAATCCGTTCGAGCGGAATGCTGCGCTGTTTGCGTTCTAGGATGCCGTGCTGCGTGATCAATTCGGCGCCTTCGATGCGGTAGCTGAATGAAAAGTAGCGAACGAGCGCCGTCGCGACAGAACTTGCGACGATGGCCATCAGCAACATGGAGCCGTAAAATTTATTGCCGAACAGATACACAGGTATGGCGGGAATGATTCCGCGAGCGGCTTTCAAAAGGCCGAACGCGACGGTCAGTGGATGCAGGCGTCCTTCAAAAATTGTGGCGGCTGGAGGCTCAGACCGCATCATCGCCTCCGATCTCGATCAGCCGGTCGCGCAAACGCGTGGCCTCGGAAGTTTCCAGCCCCGGAATCCTGATATTGGCCGATTGAGTCCCCGCCGTGTGCAGAACCAGCGCGGCCAGCCCGTACAGACGCTCCAGAGGCCCGCGCTCTATATCCACGTGCTGCAACCGTGAGAGCGGCAGGAGCCGCGCGCGCTGAAACACTCTTCCGCTGCGAGTCTCCAGCACCTTCGCGTCAATTCTATATCCCCACGAGTTGTATAAACGCGGCGGGTACCACAGGCAGAACCAGACCGCCGCCGCCGCAGCCGCCAGCCACGCCAACGCCAGCCAGAGGCGCGCCCGGGGCTCAGCCATTCCTACCGCCACCACGGGAATGAGGAGGCCCAGAAACAATACGCCGAACCCGATCAGAGAGGAGACGCGCCACAGACTGACGACGCGCGAATCCAGCGGTTGAAACCCGGCTGAAGGATGCGGCGGATCATCGGCCCGCTCTAACGGTTTTATCTCTTCTTCGGTCATATAGATTCAGTCTTTAAGTTTCGCAGCCAAGCATAACACAACTGTCTCACCCGCCGACCTGTCCAGCCGATACGATCAGGAACATTCCCAGCCGCAAAGTGTCTAAGCGGAGGTCGGGTTCCTCGATCAGGCCCCTTCAATTGAAACGCAAGTTTTCGGCGCCTGAACATTCATTGTGTGACAAACAGGTTCGTCATCAAATGGTGATATCATACAAAAACTCTTGCCCTAGGCGCGCGGTACGGCGCCGGTATCCCAATAGGAAAAGACCGATATGCGACGTATAGCAATCCTGGCGATCGCGCTCAGCATCCTGGCGCTCCTGATTCCCGGACGCGCAAGACTGGCGCCAGTTTCCGTCTCCCTCCAACGACGGCCCGGCGCAGTTGACCCGATATACGAATTGTTGCAACTGCCCGCTCCGGCGCCGCCATATTGGAAAAGTACGCCCGGGAAAAAAGGAGAGACAGAAACGCTCGTAATCAATCCGCGTCCCGATTCCGTAGGCGACGACGCGCCGCTCGAAGCGTTGATCGGCTACTGGACAGACAGGTCGTCTCTGACAGACCAACAAAAACCCTCTCCGATCGTGAGTAAACGATTGCTCGAAGGCGTGGAGAAGAATCCTGAAAGGCTGACGGCATTGCTCGATCTTCTGCCTGATACGGCCGACACACATGACCGCATCAAAAAAATTCTCGATCGGGAAGAGCGGACGCCGCGCCTCAGCGCGGATCATAAGCGGAAGGCGCGTGAATGGCTGATGACGCATAGCGGATATTTTCGAGACGAGTTGGCGCAGGCGGCGGAAGGGGCGAAAGATGAAAATGGATGGATTGCAGGCGAAAGCAAGATCAAAGCGCTGGTCAGACTGGATTGGGCCAGGGCAGAGCCTATATTGAAGAAACTGGCGTCAGGCGATCAACCACGAGCCGCCGCGCTGGCGCTGGCGCTGCTCTACAAACGCGCTGTTGAATCGAACGACGCGCGACAAGAAGAAGCGCTGCGAACCCGTTTGAAAGCGATCGTCGCCGACAGGCGGGCGAACGGTTATTCGCGTGACGCTGCCTGCGACGCCCTTCTGACAACCGAATGGAAGGGACGGGACGAGTGGTATCTATCACTCTTCAGCGACGCGACGCTGCGCAATCCCCAAGACGGGTATACAGTCTTCTCTCCGCTCGCGACGCCAGTCGCAACCAGCCCCGACCAATGGATTCCGGTGATAACCAAACTCATCGGCAATAAAAACCGCGCCATTCATGACGCGGCGGTCAGTTGTCTGGTCAGGTTCAATCTCAGAGAAGCCCGCAGCGACGCGCTGCGCCCGCTGCTGCCCTGGCTGTCCGATCCGAAATGGTCGTCGGCTGGCGATCGGCTGCGGCTGATTCAGAGTCTCGAAGATTTGAACATTCCGGAATGCGTTCCGGGATTGATCCACGTTGTGGAATTCGACGACGATAGCGCCCAACGCTCATATGCGGCGGAATCGCTCGCGGCTTATCGCGATCCCCGTGCGATCCCCGCGCTGAAGAAAGCTCTGGCGAAAGAGAAGACCGAACATCATCGCGCAAGAATTATCAGCGCGCTTGTCATTTGCGGCGGACTGTCGGATGCGGACAAGATGGCGGCTCTTGAAGCATACGCCGCGCAGATTGCGACCCGGCGAGGCAGCGAGGAATTTGAAGGTTACGTCCTCGATTTGGGCAGCGACCGGGCCGTCCCCGCCGAAATAAGCGTCGGTTATTTTTTGAGCAGATCAAAAGAGCCAGCTGACGAACTGGCCGCCAAATTGCTCGCTCGCGCCCAAACCCTCCAGGAAGCCAGGCCTCAAGTCGCCAGAGCGCTGATTGACATCGTTCATTCGTGGCCTGGAAAAACGGGCGCCATTGACATTATCAACCGCATCATTGAAGCGCGAGCCGACGCGAAATCGATCATGTTCGCGCTGGGACGCCGCGAAACATTGCGACAGATGGCCGAGGAGCGACTTCGAGATCTGGCAAAGGCGAGCGGGGCTACGCAAGGCATTGCCGTGGCGCTGCTCGGCGATCAGGCTGGCGAACGCA
>DASUFM010000564.1:0-6319 GCA_036274535.1 Blastocatellia bacterium | reverse complement strand
AGAAAAACGCTCGACCGGGATCAGCGCGACAGGCCCGATCAATCCGGACTCGCGCGGCGTCCAGCGCGCCGCGGTGAACAACCCGTCCGGCCCGGCGTTTTCGCGTCTTCGCGCGGGCATGTTGGCGTTATAGAACTTCTTCCAATTCACGCCGCGCCGATCCAGATCGATGATCCGATTGGTCATCAGATTCGACACGGCGACTTCCAGCGTGTTCTGCTCCCTGAGCAGTTCTTTCGGGATGCGGATTCGCCAGGGCGCATTGATCAACACGCCCAGTTCATCGCCGTTGAGCCTGACGCGAGCGCTTTCAGCGACCCGGCCCAAATCCAGAGTCCAGTCGCCACGCCCGGGCCCCTGTTCCTTCATGGAGAAAGAAATCGTATAGACGGCCGTCCCCGAAAAGCGCTTCACGGCATCTCCGTCCAGATCCGTCCATGATCCCAGTTTAGCGGTCTCGACTGTGGCGGGCAGTTCGGGGCCGCCCGCGACGAAGCGGAGCGACCAGTTACCGCCGAGCGGCCGCGCCTCGCCCGCGGTTTTGAAGTAAGCGAACGCCGGCCCTTTTACCGGCGCGTCGAAAGTCTTCAGAACGCATGACTGGCCGGGGGCGAGTTGCAGATAGACTTCAGTATCGCCGGCGCCGGCCCCGGTCCCGGATGGACGCGTCGCAGCGATTCCCTTCTCTTCCCGCATCGGATCGAAGATCGCGACTGACTGAACGGCGCCGCGCAACGCGACCCATCCGTCTATGGCGCGGTCTCCCTGATTGGCGACGAAGTAATATTTGCCGCCCCTGTTGCCCCTGTTGCCCCCGTTGCCCCCGTCTTTGCGGCGTATGAACCGCAATCCACTACCGGCCATCGGTTCTGGTTTGATTCCGGCCGCCGCAAGCATTTCTTTCAGATCATTCCCCAGCAGGAATCTGCCCTTGCCGATTCTGGCCGCCCGCGCGCCGCCGTCAGTCTTGTCGAAGCGCACGAGCGACAACGACTTCTTGAGACCGTCGCGACGCCGTTCCAGATCGCCCCATCCGGGGACGTCTGACGGCAGGGAGCCGCGAACGATGATCGTCGCGCCTTCGCGCGCCAGCGCGACGAGGCGTTCGAAGGTTTCGAGCGGAATGAAGCGCGTCGGCGGCAGAATGATGGCCTTATATGACACGCCGCCGGTTTGCAGTTCGCCGCCGGCGAAACTGACTGACCCGAGTTGGCGATCCGAAATCATATCGTATGAGTAACCGCCCTCCTGCAGCGCCTGGCCGTCGGCCTGCCCGAGAGCGCTCTCTATGCCGCCGCCGTAATGCGGCAGCATACTTCGCGCTGACACTGGATGCTGCGACCAATCGTCATGGATCGGGTAATAGAGCAACACGTCGTTGTCGGGAAGGCCTGCTTGCAGGAACGACTGGCAGCGCGCGACGTAGCGGTTCAACGTTTCGAAATCATTCCAGAACGAATTGGTCGGGCCGAAATGCACGGCGGCGTAAAACAGCCACCCGGGCCACTGCTCGCTCTCGGGCGAGAAAGGCGTGCCGTGATAGAAGATGTGATTGACTCCGCCCAGAAAGAATTTGTCCACCGCCTGTTTTACATCGCCGAGCGTCGCCAGCGTATGCTCGTTGAGCCAGGTCGCCGCCTCGGCCGACGCGAGCGGCTTGCCTGTGACATGCGCGGCCGAAGTGGCGAACTTCATGCGAAGAATTTCCTGCCCTTCGGTTTCGGGAATGTCGCTCGCGGCGTAAAGGTCCAGGATGTTGGCCGGCGCGCCGTGAGACTGGTTGCGAACGATTTTGCCTTTGCCCGCAGCCCACTGCCGCCACGCCGTCGTGAACTCATTCAGCAGCAGATCGGAGATCGTCTCGCGGAAATCGCACAGAACGCGGGCGTTTTTTTCGGCGGAGTCTTTGCCCAGCAGCGCCGGAAGTTCCCTGCGCAGATCGTATCCGCGTCGACGCTCGAATTCGGCGAAGAAGTTCGGAGTCCAGTTCGATTCTCCCTGCGCGTCATCCACTTCGTAAGAGTCGTCGAAAAACGCCCGAAGCCCTTTTATGTCGCGCCCGGCGAACGCCTGGTCGAACCTGCCCAGATAATGTTTCAGCGCGGTCGACGAGAAATGATCGATCACATCGCCCTCCCCGCCCGGCGCCGCGCGTTCAACCATCTTTCCGTGCCAGCCCTGAAAGATCGCGTAAAGCGTCCAGTCTCCTGATTTCAAGGCCGGCGCGACCCAATCCAGTTTGCCGTCCTGACCGACCCTGGCGGTGAGATCGAGGGTCTCGCCGCTGTCCGAATAAGCCATCAGAGTCACGAGCGGCAGCCGCGTTTCAAAGCGAACCTGATCGAGCGCCAGTTCCTGAAGGTTCGGGTTGGCGCTGACGGGACTTTTCAACTCGGCGATGTTTATGCGGCGTCCGCTGGGACTGGCAGCCCGCGCCAGCGGTTTCTGTATATAAATGACAGGCGATTCAAGCCGCTGTCCGGCCTTCAACGTGTGGATCTGATAAACGAAATTCTTGCACGCGTCTTCGGCGCCGACCCACGGCCCGCCGAAAGGCCAGCCCGTCCCGGTCGCCATATCGACGCCCATCCCCAGCCTCCCGGCCTCTTTCAGCGTGTGCTCCAGCATCTCCATCCACTCGGGAGAGAGGAAATTGATGAACCTGTCTTCGGCCCCTCTGACGCCGTAAATCGGCGTGATCTCCAGCCCGCCCAGCCCAGCCTTTTGATACTTCTCCATCTCGGCCGTCAGATCGCGCTTGTTGACGGCGCTTCCCTGCCACCACCATCGCGTCCAGGGCCTGGTTTGACTTGTGACCGGCGGCCAGTTGAGAAGAGTGTTGGAGTACTGGCCGCCGGCATTTGTGACGAAAAGAGGAAGCGCCATCGCCAGCGCGAAGGCCAGCGACAATACGCGCGCCATCGAATTTCCCCTTCTTCCAGCCGTCACAAATCTCATAAATCTCCCCTGTTCAGATCGGGCGGTTTGAGGAAGTCCTCTCGCAAAGGCGTGAAGATGTCTATCAGCACGACTTCCTCATCGAGCATGGTCGCGCCGTGCCAGACGCCCGAAGGAAAATGGAGCACGTCGCCGGCCTCGGCGATTCGCTCCTCGGTTCCCAGGATGAAGCGCACCCGCCCGCGTTCGACCAACGTGATCTGTTCGTGCGGATGGTCGTGCGCCGGCGTGACTACCTGCGGCGCGAAGCGCAGGCGGCAAACCATCAGTCGCTCGCCCACGATCATCTGGCGGCTCACTCCGCCGCCGAGTTCCTCGACCGGAACGCTGTCCCAGTCCCAATGATTCGCAAATGTTTTTGTGTTCGGATTCACGGACACTTTTTACAGCGGGTTTCAATTAAAGCAATTTCGGTATGAGTGTTCAGCCGATCCGTTTTAGCCACGAATGAACACGAATGAACACGAATCTCTTTCCTGATCTCGCTGATCCGTCATTCGTGAATATTCGTGTTTATTCGTGGCTGAACTTCTTAATCAAGCTTCCTGAACATTGAAGTCGAAAATGCTGTAGGTGTACGGATCAGCGCCGCTCGCTACCGCTCGCGGTACTGATCCAGCGAGCCTTCCTTTAAGCGATCGGAGGCGCCGCGAAAGCGGGCGCGGCCACGAGCGCCGCCGCTCCGCGCAACCGCGGATGATCTTCCAGGGTGACAATTCGGATCTCGGTCCTGGCCGCGTCCGGCGAAAGGGCGCGTTCGGACAAACCGGCCCTGACGGCGGGTTCAATCAGGTCCCAGGCCGCGACGATCTCGCCGCCGATATATATGCGCGCCGGGTCGACCGCGTTGACTATTGAGGCCAGGCCCAGCCCCAGGTAGCGCGCCGTCGCCTCGAGCGCGGCGATGGCTTTTGCGTCTCCGGCCCGCGCCCTGACGATCAGATCTTCCACCGTGAAAGCCGCGATGTCCGCGGGGAGGGGCTTCGATTCGCGCAGGTTCCGTCCGAAGTAGCGCGAGAGCGTCGCCAGATTTGAGATGTAAGCTTCCCAGCAGCCCGTGGCCCCGCACGGGCATCGCGGGCCGTCAATGCTCAGCGGGACATGACCGAATTCCCCGGCGATGTTGTGATGGCCTCGCAGCACTTCGCCGTTGACGACGACGCCGACGCCGATGCCGTCGGAGACGCTGACGAAGACCAGATCGCCGACGGCCGCCGCGTCTCCGCGCGCCGCCCACATCTGAGCCAGCGCGCAGGCCTTGCCGGAATTCTCCACGTGAACCTGCAGCCCGGTGACGGAGGCCAGCGCCTCGCGAATCTCCACGTCGCGCCAGCCCAGCGTCGGGGCGTAAATGATTCGCCGTGTCTTGCGATCGACCATCCCGGGCGCCACCACTCCCACGCCTTTGCATGCGCCGGCTTCTTTATGTTCCGCCAGCACCTTCTTGATGCGCTTGCCCAGTTCGCTCACCAGACGCTTCGGCTCCCTCTCGGTGGGAAAACTGATGACTCCGACCAGTTGCCGGCCCAGCAGGTCGGTCACCATCAGGAAAGTGCGCGTCACGCGTATGTCCACCGCCACGACGCACCGCTCCCGTGAATCAATGTATAAAAACGTGGGCTTGCGCCCACGATGGCTCTCGCCGGTGGCGCCCTCGAAGATCAGCCCTTCGGCCAGCAGATCGTTGACGATTAAACTCACAGAACCGCGCCGCAATCCCATGATCCGCGCCAGGTCGGCTCGCGAAATTGGCTGATGCGCCCGAACCAGATTCAACGCGATCTGCCGGTTGATCTCTCGCGAGGTTCCCCGCGTCGCCACCTGAAAATTATTGGGATTGATCTTGCGCATAAATCAACTTTTGTCTCTCATTACGACAAAATGACGACAAAATGCGAGCCACAACACGCGGGCGGCGGAGCGTCAGGAAACGGGCGAACGAATGCCCTTAACACACTCATCGCCTGTTCATTGCCCACTCATTGCCCACTTACTGTTTGATCATCCCATTATGCCGATATAGCCGGCGCGATATGATTTGTAGAAGGCGATTAATCGCGCCAATAGCAACACTGAATAATAATACAGTCTCATTGAGAGGCTATTGTCTAAACTTGAGACAATATAAACGAAAAAGACCCGAACGATCAATATCTATTTCTTCTTTTTCGACGAAAATTCTTCAGGGCGCCGGGAGTTGAAACCGGAGGTCCGCGCGAACCGTCAAAGAACACAGATCGCTAACGGAACGACCCATATCTTGATCAAGAAGGAAAACCAATGAAACGACTAAGCAGAAGAGCTTTCACCAGGACCACTGTCGCGGCGACAGCTGGAACGGCCTTGAGCAATATGCGCATTCTGGGCGCGAACGACAGGATAAACATCGGGGCCATCGCCTGCGGCGACCGGGCAATGCAGACCTGGCCGATCTTTCTGAAGAATCCGGACGTGGCGCCGGTCGCGGTCTGCGATGTTTACCAACCATATATGAGCAGGGCCGCGGCGGCCTGCCAGGTTAAGGTCGCGATGCATGAAGATTTCCGGCGGCTCCTGGATATGAAGGAGATCGACGCGGTCATCGTCTCCACGCCCGATCATTGGCATGCGCTGCCGACGATCATGGCCTGCCAGGCCGGGAAGGATGTTTATTGCGAAAAGCCGCTCTCGCTGACCGTCGTCGAGGGCCGCAAGATGGTGGAAGCCGCGCGCAAATACGGCCGCGTCGTGCAAACTGGCAGCCAGCAGCGGTCCGGCCCGCATTATCAACAGGCGGTCAAACTGATTCGAGAAGGCGGCATCGGCGCGGTTCACAAGATCAGCGCCGGTTTCACGCGCAACGCCATGCCCGGCTTCAAGCCTGAAGAGATCCTGACCAGGGAACTTCCGAAAGAACTCAACTGGGACATGTGGCTTGGGCCCGCGCCGTTCGTCCCCTACGACCCATTCCGATGCCATTATCACTTCCGATGGTTCTGGGACTACTCCGGCGGACAGATGACCAACTGGGGCGCGCACAATCTGGACATTGCGCGCCTGGCTTTGAACGCAAAATCGCCGCGGGCGGTTTCCGCCTTCGGCGGGCGTTACGAGATCAAAGACGGCGGCCAGACGCCGGACGTTCAGGAAGTCCTCTATGATTTTGCCTCCGGGGAGACAGGCTGTGTCGTCTCGTGGTCGGGCCGCGAAGTCAATCGCACTCGCGACGAATACCTGGTCTTCCACGGCACGAAAGGCACGCTCAGCATCATGCGCAACGGATTTACCATCGCCCCCGAAACCTGGCGCAAAAAAGAAAAGCCGGAGATCGAGCCGATGCAGATGAAAGGCAACGGCAATGAAGCCCAGGAACTGCACATTC
>DASUFM010000563.1:0-7079 GCA_036274535.1 Blastocatellia bacterium | reverse complement strand
GAAACAGCGGCTGGCGTTCTCCGAATCCGGACTCGAAGACAGGCCGCAATGGCTCGGAGGCGCGACCGCTTCCAATCATGGGCCGGATGAGGCCAGGTACAACGACAAGACTCATACGCTGGAATATGCGACGGTCGGCCTGAACGCGCTTTACGCTCTGGACACTGAAATCCTGATGATCATGGCCGGTGAACTCGGGATGCAGGCCGAGGTAGACAAGTGGCGAACCCGCTACGAGCAGATCAGGAAAAACGTCAACGAGAAATTGTGGAGCGAAGAAGACGGCTTATACCTCAATCGCCATTGGGACGGACGTTTTTCGCGGCGGCTGTCGCCGGAAAATTTCTACCCGCTCGCCGCCGGGCTGGTCGAGCCGGAGAGAGCGAAACGAATGATTGCGACCCTGCTCGATTCGAAAAAATTCTGGGGCGAATATCCTTTGCCCGCGATTTCACGCGATGACCCGGCTTTCGCTCCCGGCGGGCCCGGCCGTGGGGCGATCTGGGCGCCGATGAATTATCTGGTCTACCTGGGGCTGAAACGTTACGGTTATCACACTGAAGCCGCCGAACTGGCCCGCAAAAATCTCGCGATCGCTCAGGCCGAATTGGCCGAGTTGGCCGGGCCGGAAAAGACCGGCGGATATGGCGATCAGTTTTCAAGCGTTGACGGAAAACCTGTGGGCGCCATGGGGGAAGGATCGAGCGCCGATGACGCCCGACAGAAGACCTGCTTCTTCGGCCTCGCGATCTGGCCGGCGGTCGAAGAAGCTTTGAGCGCCGATCCATGGGCCGGCCTGTCATTCGGCAGCGTCGCCGCTACAGAAGAGTCGCGGCTGCAACGCGTCAATATCTCCGGGGCGAGTTTCGACGTGACCACCGGGCCGGAACGAACCGTCATCCGCCGCAACGGCGCAATCGAAGTCGAATGCGAAACGCCGGTCAGGCTGCGAGCCTATCAGAGCAGCGACAGCGCAATAAGTTTTGTAATCGATGTGAAAGATCGCGCTCCAATCCTCGTCCCGCCCGCGAAAGGAAGAAAAATCACAGTCTCAGTGGATGACAAAGTGCTGGGCAGCGCGCCCGCCGACGCGGCGGCGACATTCAAAATCCCTGCGGGAACGCATAAGGTGCTGATTCTTAAGTGACCGCTTTCCATGTTTCAAATGCCATATGAAATATCAAATATGGCATTTGAAACATGGCCGAATCACAGGCGAATAATCTTATTCTCGAAATCGCTCAGCCCTCGCGTGGCGTTGCGTGTATCCACCACCAGTTTGGCATGTTCAGTCAGCCAGGCGTAATTTATCTTGCGATGATCGGTGACGATTACTACGCAGTCGGCGTCGCTGACGGTTTCAGCGCTCAGTCCGATTCCGCGCAGGCGATGGCCATTCCCTTCAAGGTGTATTTCTTCGACGTAAGGATCATGGAATTGCGTGTCGGCGCCGAGAGATTGCAACTTCTCGATGATTCCGAGCGCCGGGCTTTCGCGCATGTCGTCGATGTCGCGTTTGTACGCCACGCCCATAATCAGGACCTTCGACCCGTTGACCGGCTTGCGCTGATTGTTCAGCCCACGCGTCACCAGGTCCACGACGTGATCGGGCATACGCGAATTGACCTCCTCGGCCAGCGAGATGAAACGCGCCTCGAAGCCGTGCATCCGCGCCTTCCACGAAAGATAGTGCGGGTCAAGAGGAATGCAGTTGTGAACGTAGATGCCGTATGATGTGGCGAAAGTATGCGTCTCTTCGACCTCGATAGAGTATACGTAGGTCGGTCGATCCGTTCTTGCTATTTCGATCGACTTCACTGGCACTGTTGTAAGTGAGCCAGCGGATTTAAAAGTTCGGCTTGCGCTGACGCGGCGGCTTTCATCGAAGTAGTTTTTGAGTCGCGTTCCTTTCGGCCCAAGCCAATCGCGCATTCGGAGCAATTGATCGTAACCTTTCAGTTGCAGGTGCGGTTTTGTGCGCTTGAACGTTGGTGTGAAACCAATATCCTGCAGCAAGTGAATGGTTTGCTGGAAAAGCTGCGGACTGCTGCTGAAAAAACCGACTTCGGCACTTGCAATATGCGTAGTATAGTCGCGCCCATTCTTCCGATATCTTTGCTCTCCGACTTTTACGTAAACATCTCCGTCGCCACGGAAGAGTCCTTTAAGTGTTTCGACTAGATGCGCCTGCGAAGAGTTAAATAAGCGGTCTGGAATTCTCATCTCGCGCGAACCACAACCACAATCAAACGCCTCGCGTATCAGCCAGCCGAATACAGGCGAAGCGACACGGATATGAGTTACATGATCGATACGCGAATGGCTAATAGAGGTTTTAACCCCCAGTTCCGTCTCCAAAATCGAACGTACATCACTGATAAATTCAGTTTCATCGCGGTTGAAGCTGAATCGCACACGGTCACGGCCATTTTCGCGCGACACGCATCCCTCCGCCAGGTAGTAGCCGATCAAACGGTTCAAGTCCGGAGTGATTTTTACGACTGCGGGGAATGAAGTTGCGCTAGGTCCACGCCCATTGTGCAATCGCAATGATTCATGCGGAATTACGATTTCTCCATTTTTCTCCAACTCCAGGTAAGCATCGAGTGGAATGTAGTCTCGACGCATGAATTCCTGAACTGGCTCCGCGCCAAGATGTTTTTTGAGCGAATCACGATATGGGCGCCACGATCCCCCGACTATTCGCACGCGTGTCTTGGCCGTAATCTCAGCAGGAAGCAGTGGGAGCAAATCTAATTTATCATCGGCGCATCGTCCTACGCTTTTGTTCGGGGCAGGCGAATGGTGAATTGGCAACCGGTCCCTCAAAGCAAGGTCTTTCGCCAGCACTTGACGGACTCGCCCATCTTCGTCAGCAACCAACATTGGGTGCATATCCGTTACTGTTAGACGTCGATTATCACTTGTCGTAATCGTGACCAGATTGCCCTGATACATGCGGCGGAAGAGATAGCTTACCGGTCGCCACTCCGGCAGATTGGTTTCGGTATTGAGAGAAAGGGCCTCAAGACATGGCTCAGGAATCACGTCTGCTCCATCAACCTCAAGCTTTTTGGTCTCTGGATCGTCCCAAAACTTATCGAAAAGCGTTTCAAACAAGGTCAGACGTTTGCGCGAATCGTCAGTTGACCGCACGACCACTGCCTCATTGCCGACCAGACAATGTCCCCCTATGCCTGGCCCGGGATAGAATGGCATGAAGCCGAACGGTTTGGTCGCGGCCGCGGCGATCACTTCCCATGTGTCTATGCCGAGCGTGTCGCAGAGCTGCGCCAGTTCGTTCACCAGGCCGATGTTGACGGCGCGGAAAGTGTTTTCCAGGAGTTTGCATGCTTCGGCGACGCGCGCGGAGCTCACCGGATACACCTTGTCGACGATCGCGCCGTAAACGGCGGCGGCGACCTCGGCGCTGGTTTCAGTCACGCCGCCGACGACTTTGGTGATGTTTTTCGTGTTGAAGTTTTCGTTGCCGGGATCGACGCGCTCCGGCGAAAAGGCCAGGAAATAATCTTCATCGAGCTTCAATCCGGTCGCGTCGAACATGGGTTTCAGCACTTCATCGGTCGTGCCCGGATAGGTCGTGGATTCGAGAATGATTAACTGGCCGGGCCGCATGCAGGCTTGAATTTTCTCCGAAGCGGCGAGGATGTATGAGACATCAGGGTCTTTGGTCTTTCGGAGCGGCGTCGGCACGCAAATGATGATCACGTCCTGATCTTTAAGACGCGCGAAGTCAGTTGTCGCGCTGAGGCGCGTCGCTTCGACCATCTCGGCGACTTGCGCGGTCGGGACGTCGGGTATGTACGATTCGCCCCGATTGATCGCCTCCGCCTTCTTTTCGTCAACCTCGAATCCGATTGAGTTGAATCCTTCGCGCGCGAATTCGACGACCAGCGGAAGGCCTACGTAACCTAGTCCGACCACTCCGACTCGCGCCTGACGGACCGAAATCTTGTCCAACAGTTTTTTCTTGATCTCAGACACAGGACATTTCCCTTTCGTTAAGCAGGGGAGGTTTGGTAAGTGAGGGCGATTCGCCCGCAAGTTTTACACGTTCAGGGGCGGAGTCTCAAGGGCGCCGCGACTTCCGCCTCAATTGACGTGGCTTCCGAGCGCGTGCTAGCTTTAATCTTCGTTTCAAGGTTCTTTGTCAATGCTTTCAGGTGCTCGCCGCTGCCTGCCAGGAAAATCAACCACGGAGAAACGAAGAAAAGATCTTCGCGCTCTTCGTTTCTTCGTGGTTGATTTTCCTGGCAGGATGAGCGGCGAGAGAATAGGGAAGCGGGTGCGAATCCCGCGTGGTCACCGCCACTGTGAGGCCCTTAAAACGACGCTTTGTACGCCATTGCGCCGGAACGCGAGAAGGCCGCGTCGATTGCCGTTGGAGCCGAGCCAGGAGACCTGCCTGAAGGCCATTTCAGCGACTCTTCGGATGAAAGAGCGCGGCGAAGGCGTTTCCCGCTATGTCACGATTAGAAAGCCTCAGACGCGTTTGATCCGTCGCGTCTGAGGCTTCCGTTTTTTATGCGTTACTCTCCGTCAACAGCAAAATTCAATTTGTTTCTATTCGCGCTGGCCGCGCTCCTGTTTTTCTATGGCTGCGGAAGCGGCGTCGCGCCCGCGCGAAAAGACGGCGATGGGGGCAATCGCCGCAGTTTCACTGACGGCCTGGGCCGCGCGGTTTCGATCGCGCCCAATCCTCAACGAATTATCTCACTCGCTCCGAACGTGACCGAAATTCTGTTCGCGCTCGGGTTGGAAAGTCGCATCGCCGGTGTGACGAGTTATTGTGACTTTCCCGAGGCGGCGAAGTCGAAAGAAAAAATTGGAGATACGCTGAAGCCGAACCTGGAAAAAATCATCTCGCTCAAACCCGATCTGGTGGTGGTCTCCACTTCGAGCCAGTTGGAAAATCTGACGACGCGGCTTGATCAGCTTGAGATCCCTGTTTACGTGACGAACCCACGCTCCGTGCGTGAAGTGGCCGCCTCTATACGCAGTCTGGGCGAAGTCACTGGAACTTCCGAGCGGGCCCGGAGCCTCGCGGGCGAAATGGATAGCCGCATCGACGCGGTTGAGCGGCGTGTCAGCGGCCTTCCTCGACCGAGTGTCTTATATGTCCTGCAAGTCGACCCTCTGATCACGGCGGGGCGCAACACTTTCATCAACGATCTGATCAACATCGCGGGGGGCAAATCCATCTCCGGCGACGAGACGGCCGATTATCCGCAATTTTCCCGCGAGACCGTGATCGGGCGCGCGCCGGATGTGATCGTCGCTCCGTCCAGCCACGGCGTCGAGTTTGTGAAGGAGTCTGACCTGCGGCGCGATTTCGCCACGACTCCCGCCATTCGGTCTAACCGTATAGTCTGGGTCACCCCTGATCTGGTTGATCGCCCGGGACCGCGCATTGTTGATGGGTTGGAACAGTTGGCAAAAGGTTTGCATGAGAAATAGTACAAATAGGACAAATAAGACAACCAGGTCCTATTTGACAATTCGCCGCGCGACGATTGTGATTTCCGCGCTGGTTCTTGCGCTGTTATGTTTCGTGGTCGTGTCGCTCAGCCTGGGCAGCGAACATGTAGGCATGGGACAGCTCTTCCCGGCGTTGATCTCGAAATTGATTGGAACCGCCTCGCCGCTTTCGCGTGAGCAGGATGTGATCATATTCGGTCTGCGGCTGCCCCGGATCGCTCTGGCCATCGGCGTCGGCGCGGCGCTGGCGGTCGCCGGCGCCGCGTTCCAGGCCCTGTTGAGAAACCCGTTGGCCGATCCTTATGTGCTCGGAGTCTCAGGCGGCGCCGCGCTGGGTTCGATCGTCGCGATAATTTTCGCGTCGGAACTTTCATCTTTCATTCCCGGGCAATATAGCAGGCCGCTCTTCGGATTTGCGGGCGCCGCGATCGCCACGCTGGTCGTTTACCGTCTGGGGAAACGTGAAGACGACCCGGCGCATCTGGTGTTGGCGGGCGTGGTGATTTCAACTTTCCTCTCTTCCGTGATCGCGTTAATGACGGCGATGACCGATAACGTCAAGCTGAGAAACATCACTTTATGGCTTCTGGGCGATTTATCGAGTGGGGCGGTCGAAGGAGTGGTCTTCGTCCTCATCGCGGCCGCCGCCGGGGCGGCGATTCTGGCCAGGCAATCGCGGGCCTTGAACCTGATGATGATCGGCGAGCGCGACGCGTTCGCGATGGGAGTCGAAACCGCCCGCGTGCGATGGATCGTTCATTTGACCGCGTCGTTGTTGACCGGCGCGGCCGTGTCGGCCGGAGGCGCGATCGGCTATGTAGGACTGGTCACGCCGCATCTGGCGCGGCTCGCCGCTGGCAGCGATAACCGCCTGGTGATCCCGGCTTCCGCGATCGGAGGAGCGTTGATGGTTCTGATCGCGGACACCATCGCGCGAACGGCCCTGGCGCCTCGGGAATTGCCGACCGGCGCAATCACAGCTTTGATCGGCGCTCCCGTGTTTATTTATCTGCTTCTCAAAAGCAGAGCGTGACATTTCCTATGCTCCAGTTGCGCGACATTCATTTCAGTTACCCGAACCAGCGCCCTCGCGAGACGGTCTCCGGCGTAACGCTCGAAGTACGGGCCGGCGAGATGGTAGCGCTGCTGGGGCCGAACGGATCGGGCAAATCGACCGTGCTTTCGATAGCGATCGGGGCGCTGAAACCGGATGGCGGAGATGTTTTATTCGACGGCGAACCGGTCGCCGGATTTTCGCGTCGCGAGATCGCCCAAAGGATGGCGATGGTGGCCGAACAGGCCGCCATCCGCTTTCCGATGACCGCTCTCGAATATGTTTTAACCGGGCGCTACGCTTACGGCGCCGGGCTCGGATTCGATTCGCCGGCGGACGTCGATATCGCCATGCAATCGCTCGGCGCCGCCGACGCCGCGCAATTCGCCCATCGCCGGTTTAATCAATTGTCGAGCGGTGAACGCCAGCGCGTCACGCTCGCCCGCTCGCTGGCGCAGCAGCCGCGCTTGCTGCTGCTCGATGAACCGACCGCCAACGCCGACATCGCGCACCAACTCTCGCTGCT
>DASUFM010000562.1:0-2878 GCA_036274535.1 Blastocatellia bacterium | reverse complement strand
GTCGGCGAAGATCAGTCGCGGCCCTCTCTCTCCGTCGGATGATTGATGAACCGTCACGCCGGCCCCGAAACCCGCTTCGGCCAGCGACGGATACCAGGTGAAGCGCCCGTCTTCGTATGTCAGGATGTCCGCGTGGCTGTCGCCTGTCAGGTCAATGTGTTTTGTGTAGGGGCCGTTCCAGTCAATCTTCGGGGTCGAAATGAAGGGCGTGAAGTTCGACCACCCGTCTTCGTGATCGCGCTCGTAAAAGCCCGGTAACGGCGGCGCGAACTGAACGAGATCGAGCTGGCCGTCACCGGCCAAATCCATCAATTGCCCTCCGCCGCTCAAATCGCCGACGGACGGCCTGGGCGAAATGAGCCGCGCCGGGCCGAAGCGGGCTTCGCCGAAATTCGGTTTATAAAACCAGGATCCCGCCTGCTCGGTGAGGACGCCCGAAACGCCTTCTCCGTCGAGATCGACCCACTGATAGCGCGCGCCGTCCAGGCCGTAAGGCAGATTCTCCAAACTCCCGGCGTCGACTTCGCGAATCTCGCTCTGAATCACAGCCTCGCTGTAGCCGAATTCGAGAGGCGGCAATGATTTTTTCAAGAAAGAGCCGTCTTCGCGTCGAAAGTAGCCCGACTGCGTGATTGATGTGATGAAGGAAGCGATCGGCGTTTCGTTGTACTCGAATTCCGTCGAATGGACCAGGTAATCGTCCGCGCCCAGTTCTTCGGGGAAATGATGGAACATCAGGACGCGCCGGCACAGGCGATAGGTTCTAACCTCAAAACCCGAGCGGAAAGTGGAGAATGGATCGCGGCGTAGAGACCAGTCGCGCGTTCCTGTGACGCTCGCCTGCGCAAACCGCCGCCCCGATGCGTCAGCCGGCAAATCTTCGTAATGGCCTTCGTCATAATCGAAAACGACTTCAAAGAGCCAGTCCATTTGCGAAAGATCGTGCCGGATCAGATGGGAAATCCGGTTTCCGTATTTGACCCGTTTCAAATGGCGATTGGCCGAGCGGCCCTCTTCAGTGCGATTGCGTTCGCGCGCCTGCGCGAGATCAATGTTGGCCGAATCTTCCGGCGCGTATTCGTAGACGACGGCGTTGCCCTTATCGTCCCGGCTCTCGCAGATCAGCCAGGAGAACACGCGCAGCGGGTCATTGGGGTCGGAGATGCGGCTTTCAGGCGTTCTGCCGTAAAGCGTCGTAATATTGTCTCTTGAAATAGAGCGCCAGTGCGCCTCTCCGGTTTCGAGGTTGGTCCATCGCTCGATACGCGCGAACAGCCCTTCGACGCGCGGGCGGTAACGTTTAATCCGGTAATTAACGCCATCCACCGCGCGCTCGAATAAATCGGGTCGCCATTCATCGTCCTCTCGGATTAAAACCGGGACAAGGTCTTCGGCCCCCGAGAGAATGAAAACATCCGATTCATCGGCGTCTTGATACTTCGGTAACCCTTTGTCGGTTTTCCGTGTGATTGTTGGCAGCGAGAGATTCCAGCCAAGCCCGAAAGGTCCGTTACCTGAAGCGGTGTCGTAAGAGAGCGTGAGTTGCGGCGCCAAACCTGAACGGCCGGGAGTAGTGACGATCGGAACGGTAGTCGAGCCAGAGCCGCTGACCGGATTGGCCGCGAACTTCTCTCCGACGCCTCGAATCGCGCCGCCGCCCTTAGGCAATGAGATGGAAGGCGCTGTGAAAGCTGAAGACCCTCCGCCCGGATCGCCCTGATTGACAGTATTATTTCTTTGGCCATTTGCCCCAATGGTTCTACTACCCTTTTGTGTCACTCGGTCAGACATAGCCGCTCCCAAAACGCCAAGGCGCCGCATTAACTCATATTGGCAGCATACCATTTCATGTTTTGAAGCGCTGTGAACTGGCTCACACCTGTCAGTATCGATCTCTACACTATCGTTGGTATCTGGGTTAGGTTCTGGTGCAATTTCTCGAGGGAAGGCAGACTGATCCTATTTCAACTTCTCCCTACGCGGCAACCACTGCTTCCCATACCTGCAGGATCATGGCCCTCGGGCTGGTGATCTCCGATGTGTCGAACTGTCCTTTTTTGATTTTGTTTGCCAACTCGATTCCGCTCAATTTTACTTCCGCATTCCCGAATGTCTTGAACCTCAGCATCGGTTAACACCTCTGCGGCGCCTTCCGGTGATCCTGCTCAATCATGTTATTCAAGTACTTGCTGGTCCGGACGAGCGTTTGAGCGGGCAAGACGCCCTCGGCCTTCAATTCGGTGACAGCTTGATGGGCCGCCTGACTGCCGTCGAGCGTGATCTTCTCCGGGACCTCATGATTGCCGATCGCTTTTTTGAAGAAGCGAACGGCGGTCGCTTCATCCCGATTCTTACTCAGCAGGAAATCGACTTTCTGGCCTTGCTGATCGACCGCGCGGTAGAGATAGCGCCATTGACCCTTCACTTTGATATAGGTTTCATCGACTCTCCAAGATGAGCCGACAGGTCGAGCGTAGTTCTTCCATTTTTTCTCGAAGGCAGGAACGAAGCGTTGGACCCATCGCAAAACGGTGCTATGTACGATCGTGACACCGCTCTCCGCCATCAGAGCGCACACGTCGCGATAGCTCAATTTATAAGTGACATACCATCGTACGGCCTGAATGATTTGGAGATGATTGAAATGGCGGCATTTGAAGAGTTCAGGCTTCTCAGAAGGAAGTTGGGTCATGCCGAGGATTATCCATAATCATCAGATTTGCGCCAGAACCTTCAGGAGTCGTAGGCGTTCAGATAAAGCAGGTTGTCGTAGTCAACAACGGCCATGCGGAGTTTGCGCAACCATCCCTGGCGGCCAAGGATGTTGCGCGGCAGGCTTGGAAATTTGGCGAAGTAGACGAGGCTTTCAAAGATAAGG
>DASUFM010000561.1:0-3708 GCA_036274535.1 Blastocatellia bacterium | reverse complement strand
AGCGCCGAGCTTGAATCGAAGTTACCGCCAGCCCCGCCGCCGTAGCCTTGAGGTTTCGGCGATGTGTCGTAGAGATAGGCGAGACCGTAGCCCTGCGTGCCGTTGAAATAAAACGTCTCCGTCAACGGGCTGTAGCTCGGCGGCGGCCAGTTCGTCGCGCCCATCGCCGGCATATCAATCATCGTTCCGTCGACCGTCGGTTCTTTCGCCGGATTCGGAATCGGCTGGCCTTTCTCGTCCACGCCGAGCGCCCAATTGCCCGTCCCCGTGAAAGGCTTCGACACGAGGTTTTTGCCGTTCGTGCGGTCGAGCACGAAAAACCACCCGGCGCGCGCGGCCTGCGCCAACAGCTTGCGCGGCCGGCCGTCGATAACGGCGTCGAACAACACCGGCGTTTCCACGTTGTCCCAATCGTGCGTGTCGTGCGGCGACGGTTGAAACCACCAGACCAGTTTGCCGGTGTCCGGATTGAGCGCCACGATGCAGGCCGTCCACAGGTTCGCGCCTTTGCGGCTCTGGCCCGCGAACACCGGGTTGGCGTTGCCCGTCCCCCAATAAATCAAATTCAAATCGGGGTCGTACGTGCCAGGCATCCATGTCATGCCGCCGCCGTGATTCATGGACTCCTGGTCCGGCCATGTCTCCGAACCGGGGTCGCCCATCTTTTCCGGCGTCGTATACCAGCGCCACTGCAACTCGCCGGTTTCAGGGTCGCGCGATTCCAGATAACCGCGCACGTCCATGGCGTCGCCGCCCACGCCGACGATGACGTGATTTTTGATCACCAGCGGCGCCATCGTGGTGAAATATTGCTGCTTTTCGTCAGCGATCTTTTTGCGCCAGCGCTCCTTGCCGTCTTTCGCGTTCAACGAAATGAACCAGCCGTCCGGGCTTTCGAAATAGAGCCAGTCCTTGTACATTCCCACGCCGCGCTGGCCGACCAGGTGGCCGCCCTGGTCTTGAAAATCATATTGCCAGATGTGTTCGCCGGTGCGCGCGTTGACGGCGAATATGTGGTCTGGAATCGTGAAATACAGGACGCCGCCCGCCAGCAGCGGAGTGGATTTAATGACCGGATCGCCCACGCCACGCTGCGGGCCGACGCCTTTGATCCGGTACATCCACTCAATTTTGAGCAGATCGATATTCGACGCGTTGATCTGTTTGAGTTCGCTGAAGCGCCGTCCAGAATAATCGCCGTTGTAAGTAGGCCATGCTTCAGGCGGCGGATTGAACAGTTTGAGCGTTTCGGGATCGAGCCCCTGCGCGTTAATCGCGCCAGCCACGAAAACAAGAGTCAGAATAAGTCCCAGCGTTTTCATTTCAGTGTCACCAGATAAGCGGCGATGTTGTTGATGTCGGAGTCGCTGTATTTCGGCAACAGCGCGCGATGACCCGCCAGCTTGTCTTCGATTTCGATTTTGACCGCGTCGCGCGGCCAGTAATGGTAATTGCCGTTCGCATCCACAAGCGACAGCTCAAAATCGTTGTTGGTCTTAATGCGGCCTTCGATCACTTTGCCGTCAGGGGTAGTCACTTTGGCCCTGCCGGGGCCGGGCGTCGCGGGCCACAGGAATCGATTTTTCAACACGACCAGTTGCTGAAATTTCGCGCCGATTTTGGCGAGATCGCCTGTTACCGAATGGCAGTTCGCGCAATTGGCCTGAAAGAACTCTTCGCCCTTTTTCGCGTCGCCAGTGACCTGATTGCGCAAGGCGGCATAAGTCTCGCCGTACGTGCCGCGATTCGCCGCCAGTTCGATTTGCATCTTCAGATATTGCGAGATGAGAAATACGTCTTCCTGCGAAAGCTTAGGAAACGCCGGCATCCCGGGGCGGCCTTCCTTGAGCACGGGCGCGAGTTTCTCGCCTTTGTCGTCGTGCAGCACCAGCGGCATGCGCGTCAGCCCCGGAGCCTGAGCGCCGCGCCCGTCTTTGCCGTGGCAGCCCGAGCAATTTTCCACATAAAGCGGTTCGCCTTTTTTGGCGGCCGCCGGATCGGGCGCCGAGCCGAGTCCGAGAAACTCGCGCATACTGCCGCCGCGACGTCCTCCGCCTCCGCGCGGCTCCTGCGCCTTCGGCTGCGTGAGTGTCGCAGCCAACGTAACCACTCCCAAAAACAACAGCGATGCAAAACGCAAATGTCTTCGAGCCGGCATCTGGTCCTCCACTGATTACAGAATTGATGAGTATTTATACTGACTGGTCAATACCGCCTGCGGCCGCTAGCTTATCCTAAACAATGAATAAGGTTAAGGTCGAAATGAAACAATCTATTATCCATATCGCTCTGGTGGTTCGCGATTACGATGAAGCCGTCGAGTTTTACACAAAGAAACTCCACCTCACGCTCGTCGAGGATACAAACCGATCAATATTGATTCCCGCATTGATTTCCGCTTCACGATCGGCGCAATACGTCTTAATATTGCCGTCGTATTCTAGTCAACAGGAAAACACATTTCACACAACGACACTCACAACAATGGACGACATTACATTCGAACTCGTCTTTATTACCGTACTGCTGATAGCCAACGGACTTTTTTCAATGTCGGAAATGGCGGTCGTTTCGGCGCGTAAGGCGAGGTTGCAAAAGCGCGCAAGCGACGGCGACAAAGGGGCGCAGGCCGCGCTCGAACTCGCCGGCAATCCGGGCTCTTTTCTCTCCACCGTTCAGATCGGCATTACTCTGGTCGGGATTCTGGCGGGCGCTTTCGGCGGCGCGACTATCGCCGAGAAGCTTGCGCCGGCGCTCAAAAGATTCCCCGCAGCCGAACCGTACGCGGATAAGATCAGCTTCGGGTTGGTCGTAATGGTCATCACATATCTCTCTCTGGTCATCGGCGAACTGATTCCGAAACGGCTTGCGCTGCATAGTCCCGACAGGATCGCCGCGATGATGGCCGGACCGATGAAGAAGCTGTCAGCCCTCACGTCGCCGCTGGTGAAGTTGCTGGAAGGCTCGACCAATGGACTGCTGCGGCTCTTCGGCCTGCGCGAATCGAGCGATCCGCCGGTGACCGAAGATGAAATCAAAGTTCTGATCGAACAAGGCATCAGCGCCGGAGTCTTTGAAGAAGCCGAGCAGGACCTGATCGAGCGAACATTCCACCTCGGCGACCGCACGGTCAGCGAACTGATGGTCCCACGCCCCGACGTCGTCTTTATAGACCTCGACGATCCGCCGGAAATCATCAAGACTATCGTCAGCGGCAATCGTCTCTCGCGCTATCCTGTCATTCAGGGCTCGGCGGACAACGTAGTCGGGGTCGTGCGGGCGAAGGATTTACTCGCCAGCGTATTCACCAATCAACCGTTCGACCTGAACGCCGTGATGATGCCCGCTCTTTATTTACCGGACACGATGCCTGCCTTCAAGGCCATCGAGACGTTCAAATCTTCCCGGCGTCATATGGCGGTGGTGATCGATGAGCATGGCGGCGTCGAAGGAGTGGTGACCGTCAACGACATTCTGGACGCCCTGGTCGGGGAAATCCCTTCAATGGATGAACAGGGTGAACAGGCGGTCGTGAGGCGTGAGGACGGTTCACTCCTGCTGGACGGGGCGTTATCCGTCGATCAACTCAAACAGACACTGCGCGTCAAACAACTGCCGGGTGAAGAGGACGGCGCCTTTCAGACGCTGGGCGGATTTTTGATGACGAGGCTGGGCCGTGTTCCCTCCGTCGCCGATCAGGTTGAATTC
>DASUFM010000560.1:0-13451 GCA_036274535.1 Blastocatellia bacterium | reverse complement strand
CCTTCCGCCGAAGCGGCGCGAGTAAACAACTCGCGCCATACACCGCATCGCTTACCGCGCCAGATAAGCCAGCGGCAAACGCCAGTATTTGCTCGGAGGAAGCGCCCTGAACTTCTCGCTCATCGGGACGCTCTCACGATGCCGTAGTCCGCGCGGGTTGCGGCTGATGCGCTCGTTCAGCCGCCGGTAAACGTCAATGCAGGCGCGAATCGCCGTTCGACTGTCTGCGGAGAAAGCGTCCAGATCGGCGAGCGCTCCGGCGTAATGGTCTTCGGCGACTGCGGCCATTCGCCTTAATACGCGATGAAGCGCCTCCTGCTGTCGCGGGTCCGCGGCGTCCGCTTCCCGAATGCCTTCATCGCGCAGCAGATCGAGCGGCAGATAGAGCCGCCCGCGCCGCTGATCCTCACCCACGTCGCGCAAAAAGTTCGTCAATTGCAGCGCGATGCCCAGATGGCGGGCGCTCGTCATCGCTCTCGCAAAATCGCCCGCGCCGGCCGCGCCGTAGATGTAAGTCAGAAAGTATCCGACGACAATCGCGCTGCCGTAGACGTATGAATCGATCAAATCATCGAGCGTGCTGAAACGGCGCGGGCAAACATCTAGCCGCATGGCGGCCATGAACGATCGGTAATGCTCGGCGGGGATCGCGGCTTCGCGAACCACGCGGGTGAAACCCGCCAGGAAACACGGCGTTCGACGGCGCAGTGATTCCTTGATCGAATCTGCGGCCATAGCCTCTTCGTACTGCGCGGCCCAATCGTCCAGACGGCGCATTCGTTCGGCGGGCGCCAGCCGAAAGCTGTCCACGATCTCGTCAGGATAACGAACCGCGGCGTATACGGCTTCGACCTGCGAGCGTTTACGGAACGGGAGAAATCGAGTGACGATGAAGAAACTTGTGCTGTAGGCGCGCAACACTGCTCGCGCCTGGCGGATGATGATTTCCCAGGCCGCATTTTCGGAACTCGCCCGGAGCGCGCGGGCGCGGGTTTGTCGCTCCAGACATTGCCAGTCACTCTCGCTCCAGACGCCGGCGCCTGCAGGCGCCATTTCATACTCAACTGACTCAGGCATAAAGCTCTACGTAAGGTCGGGACAGGCTTACAGTCTGCCCCTGGCAAACAGGGGCGGACAGACTGAAGCCTGTCCTGTTCTTGATTGTTCCGATTTAGATCCGGCCGCGCGCCAGCGCGTTGGGAACTCAGAAAAGCAGGAGAGGCGGCGCGATTCGCTTCATTTTCCAAGCAGGTAAATCCGCATCGCCTTGCCGCCCTAAAATATTGGAGAGCGCTTGCATCCTAAACATCAGGAGATGTCAGGTCAAGATTGAGGGCTGCAACTTGCCTGAGATTGACGGTTACGAAGTGGCGAGACGATTGCGCCTGAAGCCCGCCATGAAGAATATATTGATCCGTCGCATCCGTCAGACCCGTGGTTCCTTCTTCTACAGGCGCCCAATGAAATTTGGATTCAGTAAAAAATACGCCGTTTTATCCGTCGGACTGTTCGCGGTCGAGATTTTCATCGCATTGTTCATTCATGACCGTATGGTGAGGCCGTTTGTCGGGATATGCTGGTCGTCATCCTGATCTTTACTCTTTGCAGAACTGTTATCGACACCGGATTCGGGTGAAATTCGGAAAAATTCGCGCGGATGATTGGATATTCCCCGGGCGTTTCTGATACTTTCTCCATTCAAACCGAAACGAAACCTCAGATCCGAAACAAGATGAACCCGTTCAATGGATTGGGCGACCGTGTGTGAAAGGAAATAGACGCTCCATCTCGAAGACTATGAAAAATACTCGTAGAAATTTTCTCAAACAAGCGGCGATGGCCTCGGCCGCGGCCGGTTTTTCAGACATTCTTTTGCCTTCCATCGCGCGAGCGATGGCGATTGACCCGGTTGAAGGAAGCTCTTATCTGGACGCCGAGCACGTGGTGATTCTGATGCAGGAGAACCGCTCCTTCGATCATTCCTTTGGGACGCTGCGAGGAGTTCGCGGCTTCAATGATCCAAGGGCCATACGGCTGCCGAACAGGAATCCGGTCTGGCTTCAGACGAATGCCGAAGGAGAAACATACGTTCCGTTCCGATTGAACATCAAAGACACGAACGCGACCTGGATGGGATCGCTTCCGCACAGCTGGACCGATCAGGTGGACGCCAGGAATGGAGGGAAGTATGACCGCTGGCTGGACGCGAAACGATCGGGGCGCAAGGAATACGCCCACATGCCGCTCACCATGGGGTTTTATAACCGTGAGGATATTCCTTTTTATTACGCTCTGGCGGACGCCTTTACGGTTTGCGACTATAATTTTTGTTCTTCATTGACCGGAACCACGCCCAACCGATTATATCTGTGGACGGGAACTGTTCGAGAGGAACAGAACCGGAATTCCCCTGCGAATGTGCGAAACGAGGACGTGGATTATGAAAAATGGAGTCATTGGACGACTTTTCCGGAGCGCCTCGAAGAGCAAAACATTTCGTGGAAAATTTATCAGAATGAGCTCAGCGTCGGCGTGGAATTCGAAGAGGAAGAGGATGACTGGCTCGCGAATTTCACCGACAATTCCATCGAATGGTTCGCTCAATATCACGTCAAATTCCTGCCCGCCTACATTCAGGCCCTGCCGAAAAAGATCGCGCGATTGACGAAAGAAATTCCGGAGATTGAAGAGAAGCTTCGTTCTCTGGCCGCTACGGACGAACAGTCCGTAAGACTGCAGAGGCGATTGGAGATCGCGCGGGCGGCGTTGAAAATCGCGGCCGAGGATCAAAAAAAATATACGGCGGAGAATTGGGAAAAGCTCTCGCCGCGCGAAAAGAGCATCCACCAGAAAGCGTTCACTACCAATCATCGGGACCCGAATTATCATCAGTTGACGGATCTACGTTATCCTGATGGCAAGGTTCTCCGAGAACTGAAAGTTCCGAAAGGCGATGTCTTCCATCAATTTCGGGAAGACGTGAAACAGGGCCGGTTGCCTACGGTTTCATGGCTGGTGGCGCCGGCAAACTTTTCCGATCATCCGGGCTCGGCATGGTATGGAGCGTGGTACGTCTCAGAAGCCATGAACATACTGACAAGCAATCCGGAAGTCTGGAAGAAGACTATTTTTATCCTGATGTATGACGAGAATGACGGATATTTCGATCATGTTCCGCCATTTACGCCGCCCGATCCCGATAAGCCAGGCTCGGGTTTGACCTCTAAAGGCATCGATGCCGGAGTGGAATTTGTAACCCTCGAGCAGGATTTGAAGAGAAAGCCCGCGCGACAGGCCAGAGGTAGTTCCATAGGGCTCGGCTATCGCGTTCCAATGGTCATTGCCTCTCCCTGGAGCCGCGGCGGGCAGGTCTGTTCGCAGGTATTCGATCACACCTCGTCGTTGCGATTTCTGGAAAAATTTCTGAGCCATAAAACCGGGCGAAAAATCGTCGAGCCAAATATCAGCGCATGGAGGCGAACAGTCTGCGGCGATCTGACTTCAGTTTTTCGACCTTACAAGGGGGAAAAAATTCCTCTTCCCGCATATCTTTCAAAAGACTCCACTCTTGAAGCGATTCACAGCGCAAAGTTCAAACAGCCGCCAGCCGGCTTCCGGCGATTGACGGAAGCCGAGATCGAACAGATCAACCGCGACCCTGTTTCCACGACGCTTCTGCCGAAACAGGAAAAAGGAACTCGCCCATCCTGCCCGCTGCCTTACCAGCTCTATGCGGACGGGAATCTCAGCGACGATAAAAAAGATTTCCGGATTGAATTTCGCGCGGAGAACGAGATTTTTGGAGAGAACGCGGCCGGGTCCCCATTTCAGGTATACGCTCCCGGAAGATATAAAAGCATTGATCAGCCGGAGTCCTGGCAGGACGTGCGAATCTGGAATTACGCGGTGGCGGCCGGAGACCGCCTCACGGATCAATGGCCGCTGAAGGAGTTTGAAACGCAAAATTATCACCTGCGCGTTTATGGGCCGAACGGTTTCTTTCGCGAGTATATCGGGAGCCGAAATGATCCGCCGGTGACTGTGAAATGCGAGTACGAACGCGCCGGGAAGGGCGGGCTAAGCGGGAAAATCGAACTGCAGATTACGAATCTCGACCCGAAGAGCTCTTACACAGTGGAAATCACTGACATGGCCTACAAACAGGCAAAGCAAACAAAATCCATCGCTCCAGCCGGAACGGCCAGGATCCTGCTGGATCTGGCGCGCAGTTCGAACTGGTATGACTTCAGCCTCAAAATCTCCGGAGTCGAAGGCTTCGAAAAACGTTATGCCGGACGAGTTGAAACGGGCAAACCTGGAATCAGCGATCCTGCAATGGCGTAGATTCCTGTGACACCGGATTCCATTGCCCATCGCCAATTGCCCATCGCCAATCGAATTGCAGGGGTCATTATCAGCTCCAATTGCGAAACAACCGGCAATGCGAAATTGGCGATGGGCAATGATGCGATATCTTTAGCTCTGAGTTTTGAGCGGGCCATTAGAATATTGACTGGCGCGGCCTCCTGATTTATCTTTCCCTTTCATCTCAGCACTGTTCGTACATTTTAGTTCTGCCCCTCGGCGCCGCCATTCATTATCAGATTTGTCAGTTGAGCAGGAGAGTCTTGATGACGCAGCGATCATTCCCCAGGTACTTCATCGGTCGCTCTGACGCATTGTCTCAGGACGATTCGCCTGTTGAATTATTACCCCCGGAACATGTTATCGACAGCTTCTTCATCGGCGGCCGCCATCTTCTGGAACGGGAATTAGCGGTAGCGGTGGATTGTCTTGGGAATTTACGGGCGCTGACTCTCGACGATCTCGACATGTTTCCCGCCGCGGCCAGGACGGAGTTGGCCTATCACGACATGTCAGGCGCCGGGCAACGCCGTCTGCTTGAAACCGCGGAGTTTTTTCTCTTTCGTCTGGAACTTCTGGAACAGCCCGCCGGTACTCCGGGGTGGAACGATCCGGTGTATTTGTATGGCACGCTTTACGGCCCATGGCCATCCACGGATCCGAAGCATGCCGCCGGGATCGAAGGGCAATTAACGATCACGCGAGGCGATCTTCTGGACGGTCTGGTTCGGGGAACGGGTCATGCGTTTCGCTATGCCGGCTCAGGCGGCGCCAGGGATGCGCGGCTCTTTCATATGTTGCTGCCGGGCGCCCGTGAAGATGAAATCCGTCGCGGTTCGGGGATCGTTCTGGCTTACCCGTTATTACCGGCTGAATTGACTCTGACAGACGTTTCCAATGAACTCGTTGTCGGCCAGCTTTTATATGACATCCTGGTCGCGCTCAAAGAAGACCTGGAGCGCGAACAAATTGTTCACCCTCTGCGTTCCATTGTTTTGCCTGTGCCGAGCCGAGAGGCTCTGGAGCGGCAATTAATGTCGCAGGGTTATGAGATCAAAGGCGGCGCCGCCGTCAAAAAAGTTGAGTCCGGCGGAGGTTTTCAGGGGGTTCTCGCAACGGTATTCGGCCCGTTGATGAGCGATCGCCTTGAATTACCGCCTGAAGGCAAGGCTGATGATTTTCTGGACCTCGCCGTGACTACTTTGAATACATTGACTGGCTGGCCCTCCCCGCGAATCGCGGCGTTGAGAAGTTGTGTCAGGCCGGTTCCGGAGGACGCCTATCGAAACGCCTTGACGCGTCGGTTCACGCCCACGCCGCAGGTCAGGACGCCGCAGCCGAGCGCGATTCAGCTCTCTCAGCAGGCCCCGCAGGCCCGGCAGGTTCGTCCGGTCAGGCCGGCCAATGAACCCCGGGACTTGACGGACTGGATGCAGGATTTCATCACATCTCACCGCGAGCCCGGCGCGCCGCCCCCCAGGCTGACATCGACATCGGCGATGAATCGAACGCCGATGGGGCAGGAACGGGAATGGATGAAGGACTTCGCTTCGCAGGCGGCGGACAAACATCGTAAGCCGGATAAATCTGATTCGCGGATGAAGCCGGAATGGTTGGATGACTTTGAATGACTTTGAATAAAAACATCAGAAAGGCAGGCGACCTTAATGTCACACGAAAGACCCGTTGAGCCCTTTTCCGATCTGCACGTTGAACATGGCCGCGTCCGAGCCACACTGTTACACGATCCGACAGTAGAAGGTCTGGAGATGGCGATATACATGGACGGTTCGGGAAGCATGCAGGAAGAATATCAAACCCAGACGAAACCGCGCACTCTCGGGCAGTGGTGGCGGGGCGAACCGGCCACGGAACTGCCTAACCAGGTCGAGCCGCAGGTGCAGTGGATGCTCGAATATCTGGCGACCAAAGACCGCAACGGCGTGTTACGTGTGGCCTATTGGGCGTGCGGCAAGTCGGGCGGCAATGTCGAAGTCGTAGGCGATCTGAATGGCGTTCATGCCAGATCGTATAAATTCCCCGGCCCGCGCATCATGGGGTCGGCCACCTACCTGGCGCCGGCCATGCGCGACTATATCAAGTACCTTAAGCAGCAAATCAAGCAGGGGGCGCGGCGCGGCTGCGCGGTCTTCGTGACCGACGGCGAACTGCATGACGCCGACGCCGTCAAATCGCTCAGCAGGGAACTCGCTCGTGAGATCGCGTCGGGCAGGCTGCCCCGCCTGAACTTCATACTCGTCGGCGTGGGCGACGCGGTCAATGAAGAACAGATGGAAGAAATCTGTCACGAAGAATATCCCGGCGTAGGCCACCTCTGGTGTCACCGGATCGCTGAGGAGATCAACCAGGTCGCCGAACTGGTCGCCGTTCTGGTTGACGAAACGATGACCGTGGCGGCGGGCGGCACGATTTATGACGACAGAGGCAATGTGGTAAAGCTTTATGAAGCGCGGTTGCCTGCCGTGCTGGAATTCGATCTGCCGGAAGGCGCGACCAGCTTCACTCTCGAAGTCGGCGGCCGGCGTTTCACACAGCCGCTTCCTGACGAAGACGATCATGATGAAGACGAGGATCATCACTGAGTCAGAGCAGCGATAACTCCGGGAGTATTTAGCCACGAATGAACACGAATATTCATGAATGTAATAGAGAAAATGGCGGCTAATCAACTTACGAGACCGGAGGCGGTATTCGTGTTCATTCGTGGCTGAAATTCTTTTAGTCAACATTCGGATCAGGAGTAGCGTCATGGCGCACAAACACGAAGTCATAGTTAAACCATTTTCTGACGTTCATAACCGGGACGGCCACGTGATCGCCACGCTGCTGCATGACCCGACGGTCGAAGGCCTGGATGTGGCGCTCTATATGGACGGCTCGGCCAGCATGGAAGATGAGTACGGGCCGCGCGGGATTCTGGCCAAACTCGGCCCGGTTCGCAATCAGGTCGAACCGCAGATGCGCTGGATGATCGAATATCTCGCCTCGAAAGACCGCGACGGCGTATTGCGCGTGGCCTACTGGGCGACTGGCGACGGATCGCAACTGGAAATCGTCGGCGATCTGGCCGGGGCGCAGGCCAATGATTACAAATTCCCCGGCCCGCAATTTTACGGCAAGGGGACGGTGATGCTGCCGGTCCTGCGCGATTACATAGCCCACATTCGCAGCGAAGTGAACAAAGGGGCGCGCCGCGGACTGGCGGTCATTATCACCGACAGCCAGATTCACGACGCGGGCGACGTGAAGGCTTATTCAGCGCAGGTCGCCAAAGAGATCGCCGCCGGCAGATTGCCGCGCCTGAACTTTGTCCTGGTCGGCGTCGGCGAGCAGGTGGATGAGGAACAGATGGAGGACATCTGTCACGATGAGTATCCGGGCGTAGGCCATCTGTGGTGTCACCGTGTCGCTGACCGTATGGAAGAGATGGCCGAACTCGTCGCCGTGCTGGTGGACGAGACGATGACCGTCGCGGCCGGCGGCACGATTTACGACGACAGAGGCGCGCCGCTTAAGGTTTACGAGGCGCGGCTTCCCGCCGTCCTCGAATTTCAGGTCCCGCCGGGCTGCCGCAACTTCACTCTTGAAGTAGGCGGACAACGTTTTACCCAACCGCTGCCCGAAGAAGACGATCACGACGAGGAAGAAGAGCGCCACGAACCGCCGCCGGTCAGCCGGCGCGCCGCCGACCCGCGGGACTCGCATGGCGGCAAACGCCATCGCCATTGATACAACAGGAAACGGGGGCCAGATGTCCACGACCAGATCAGTTCACGAAAACCATCACGTTCACGGGCCTGAATGCGATCACGGCCACGAAGCTGAGCATGAGCATGGCCCCGAATGCCATCACGGCCACGGCCATTCGCATGGCGCCCCGCATGCCCACGAAGGTCATGCGCATGGCGAAGAATGCGATCACGACCACGATCATCATCATTGCGACCACGATCACGATCATCACGATCATCATCATTGTGACCACGGCCACGATCATCACCATCACCATCATCACGAACGCCGCGAAAGTTATGTGGGTACGAGGCATGCCGAGACCGGAGGGCAGGCTTGCCAGGTGGAGCTCGGAATCATCATCCCCGGCGAGACGGATGAATTCGGCAGGTTCGAAAAACTCGAACTGCTGCTCGAAGCCCGCACAGGCATCTCCGACGTGCACCTGAGGCGCGACGGCGGCGGAGCGGAAATCTGCATACACTATGACCATAATCAGGTGACGCTGGCCCAGGTGGCGGCGCTCGTGAACTCGATCGGCGCCGAGGTCGCAGAGCGCTATCGCCAGCAAATATGGTACGTCATCGGCCTGGAATCGGCGCAGAACGGTTACGCGATTGAAGAAGCCGTCAGGAAAATGCCGGGCGTGCTGACGGCGAATGTCGCTTACGCCTCCGAACGGCTCTTCGTCGAATACGACAGCCAGGCCGCCGCCCTGGACGACATCAAGGCTAAAGTCAAAAAGGCCGGCTTCGAACTCGAAGAACCGGAGCGCGGGCACACCTGCCCGCATCACGCCGGCCATGGCGGGCACGAGCCGAAACTCGAAATGCCGCTGGTGATTACGGCGGGCGCGCTGCTCGTCGCGGGATGGCTGCTCCGCAGTTTTCTCAATGCGCCTGAAATTGTGACGGTGGCCTTATTCATACTGGCGCTGATCGCGGGTGGCTTCTATGCGGTGCGCGGCGCTTTGATTTCGCTGCGACAGGGCATCTTCGATATCGAGACGTTGATGGTATTGGCGGCGGTCGGCGCGTGCTTCCTGGGCGCGTGGTTCGAAGGAGCGTTTCTGCTTTTCCTGTTCAGCCTCGGGCATGCGCTGGAACATCGCGCCATGGATAAAGCGCGGCGCGCTCTCGAAGCTCTCGGCAGGTTGCGGCCGGAAACCGCGCGAGTCAAACGCGGCGACGAGATCAGCGAAATTCCCGTGGGCCAGGCGCGTCGTGGCGACATCATTATCGTCCGTCCCGGTGACCGCGTGCCGCTTGACGGCGTGATTCGCGCGGGCGCTTCGTCGCTCGATCAGGCGACGGTCACCGGAGAATCCGCGCCGATAGCCAAAGGTCCCGGCGATCAGGTCTTCGCCGGAACTATCAACACCGAAGCCATGCTCGAAATCGAGGTCTCGAAACTCTCCTCAGAATCGGTGATTTCGCGCATCATGGATCTGGTCATGGAGGCCGAAGCGCAGAAGAGCCCCACCCAGCGGTTCGCCAAAAAACTGGAGCGTGTTTTCGTTCCTATCGTGCTGGTCGCGGCTCCGGCGCTGGCCCTGTTCCTGTTCTACGTTCAGGGGCTGGATTTGAGGGACGCCGTGTTGCGCGGGATCTCGCTGCTGGTCGCCGCGTCGCCCTGCGCGTTGGCGATCGCGACGCCGGCCGCGGTGCTCTCAGCCGTCGCGCGGGCCGCCCGCGGCGGAATATTGATCAAAGGCGGCGCGCATCTGGAAACGCTCGGAAGAGTCGGCGCGATAGCCTTCGATAAGACAGGCACGCTGACCATAGGCAAGCCGCGCATCGTCGCCGTCTCGTCTCTCAACGGAGTGAGCGAATCGGAACTGTTGGCCGTCACGGCCGCCGCGGAATCGCACTCGTCGCACCCGCTGGCCGTGGCCATTGTAGAGGGCGCGAAGGAGCGCGGTCTTTTGTTCGAGCCGGCTGAAAGTTGCGAGGCCATACACGGCAAAGGCATACGCTCGATCATCAATGGAGAAACAATAGAGGTCGGCAGCGTCGCGCTCTTCAGCGGCCAGGCCCTGCCTGAGGCCGTCGTCTCAACGGCGAATAAGTTTGAATCGGCGGGACAGACCACAATGATCGTCAGGCGCGGCGCGCAGTTCCTTGGCGTTATAGGCCTGGCCGACACCCTGCGCCCGGAAGCGAAAGACGCTCTGAAAGCGCTGCGCCGCATCGGCGTCAAGCGACACATCATGCTCTCCGGCGACAACCAGCGGGTCGCCGGCGTAATAGCCGCGCAGGCCGGCATCGACGAAGCTCGCGCGCCGCTGATGCCTGAAGGCAAAGTGGCCGAATTGCGCAAACTCGCCGTCGATGGCGGCGTGGCGATGGTCGGCGACGGAGTGAATGACGCCCCGGCGCTTGCCGCGGCCTCGGTCGGAGTCGCCATGGGAGGAACGGGATCGGACGTCGCGCTCGAGACCGCGGACCTGGTGCTGATGAGCGAAGGCTTGAAGCAACTGCCGGTGGCCGTGGAGATGGCTCGCACGGCTACGAACGTGATCCGGCAGAATCTGATCATCGCGCTCGGCGTCAGCGCCATCCTTATTGTCGCTTCGATCTTCGGATGGGTCAGAATCAGCGAAGCCGTCGTTTTACACGAGGGAAGCACGTTGATGGTGGTCGCGAACGGGCTGCGTCTGCTCGCCTGGCGCGCAGGCTGATCTCAATGCAGGTTGAACCACCGGTTGATATAGTTGTGACATTCTCAAAAGCCCGCGAATGGGGAGGACATCAGGCGGTTCGACCAGCACGATTAACGCGTCGAGGAATCCAGCGTTGACCGCGGCCTGGTGAACCTCTTTAGCAGACGAACCGGCGCTAATCAACCTGTCTTCATCTAAAGCGACCATTGATTGGCATATTCGGCGCGATGTTCTCGCAGCCATTTCATTTCCTTCTCAACGCCTCTTTCAGGGGCGATCAAAGGGACGCGCCGCATCACGATTGGTGGGATTACATCGATATCAACCGTTTTCCGGGCCTCGCCCTTAGATTCGCTACCACGAGTGGGCGCTTCATTGGCCGCGCTCCGATTCAGCCATTGGCGGAGCCTGATTCGTTCTCGCATCGGCAACGCGTCTATCGCTTCGACAATCTGATCAAAAGTGAGCAAAGATATAAGAACGCCTCCGCCAAAATTATAGTATATCGCGCCAATCATACCTGGGATGCAAACTCCGGGGCCACTAAACAATTTGCGCCCGATGCGCGTTCTAACGCGTATTCCTTATAGATATTCTGAATCTGTATTGAATGCGGGTAAATAAATGGAGGAACCCTGATGTTACAGGACATTCGGTTTGGATTAAAGCTGCTCTGGAAACAAAAGGCATTCAGCCTCGCCGCTTTACTGACCCTGGCGCTATGCATCGGGGCCAACACCGCGGTCTTCACGGTCTTACATGCCGTTATATTAAACGGCCTTCCGTTTCCCGACGCGGATCGGTTGGTGACTATGTATAACCTATATCCGGGCGTCGGGGTGACGGACCGTGGCGCCAACGGCGTGCCTGACTATCTGGACCGGCGCAAATTGACCGACGTGTTTGAAGAGGTGGCGCTCATCGGGAACAGAGGCTATGACGTGGGACAGGAAGGCGCCACGCGCCGGATCGATGGAGAGTACGTCACCCCTTCCTATGTCCGCGCGCTGAAGGCGCAGCCTCTGCTGGGCCGGACATTCACCGAGGATGAAGCTGTTCAGGGAAAAGATCGTGTAGCCATACTGACCGAATCTCTCTGGGAGGAGATGTACGCCCGCGATCCGAACGTGATCGGGCGAGACATACGGCTGAGCGGCATTCCATATAGCATCGTCGGCGTGGCGCCGAACACGTATCAATCAGTAAACCGCGAACGGAAATTGTGGGTTCCGTTCGCCTTCACGCCTGAGCAGACATCGGATGACGCGCGGCACAACAACAACTGTGGCATGATCGCGATGCTGAAGCCGGGCGTGACGGTCGCGCAGGCTGGACAGCGTGTTGACGCGCTCAATAAAGCCAACATTGAGACGTTTCCGAAATATAGAGACCTGCTGGTGAGCGCGCGGTTCCAGACAAAAGTCATCGGTACGAAAGACGAAATGGTCCGCAACATCAAAGACACCCTGTACCTGTTACAGGCCGCGGTGATGGGAGTGTTGTTGATCGGGTGCGTGAATCTGGCGAACCTTACATTGGTGCGAGCCAGCGGGCGGATCAAGGAACTCGCGGTGCGGTTCAGCCTTGGCGCGGGGCGATGGCGGCTTTCACGACAACTCCTGACCGAAAGCGTCGTCATTTCGGCGCTGGGCGGTTTGCTGGGAATAGGAGTCGCGCTGGCAGGCGTGCGCATGCTTTCATGGCTCGGCGCCAGGGAACTGCCGCGCGGCGGGGACATTCGGATCGACAGTGGCGTGCTGCTCTTCACGATGGCGATCACATTGTTGACCGGCCTCGCATTCGGCAGCGTGCCGCTTTTGAGCCTGTTCAAGCGGGACCTGAACGAGGTTTTTCGTGGCAACGACCGTACGGGGACGGCGGGGCGGCATGCGCTGTCGCTTCGGGCGGCTTTAGTCGTGATCCAGGTGTCGCTGGCGTTCACGCTGTTAATCGGGGCCGGCCTTCTCACTCGAAGCTTCATGCGGTTGATGACCGTGAACCCGGGGTTCCGGGTGGAGAATGTCGCCACAGGGCAATTCTCACTGCCGTCGAGCCGCTATAAAGACGACGCGCAGCGACGGAACGCCGTCGAGTCGCTGCTCGAAAAGGCGCGAGCGATTCCCGGCGCAAAGCATGTAGGCGTCACCACTTTCCTGCCGTTCAGCGGCGGTTATAACGCCAGCGGACTCATGATTGATGGCCGTCCGCTGGCCCCAGGTGAACTTCCTCCGGTTCCGGGCTGGAACACGATCGATAGCGGCTATCTTCAAACAATGGGCATCCCGCTCCTGGCCGGGCGAAATTTTTCCGACAGTGACGGGCCGGATTCTCAGCGCGTTATTCTGGTGGATCAATTTATGGCGCGCAAATATTGGCCGAACAGCAGCCCCATCGGCTCGAAGATGCGCCAAATAGACGGCAAAGATACGTTCACGATAGTCGGCGTCGTTGGGAGCGTGAAAACCGGCGATCTAGCCGAGCAGAACCCGGTGGGACAGGTCTATTTTCATTATAAGCAGAACGCGCCGGATAGCATGCACGTGGTTCTGCGCGGCGAAACGGACAAGACTCCGTTGATGAACTCGCTTCGAGGCGCGCTCGCGCAAATCGACCGGGAAGTGGCGTTCTTCGACACGAAGACAATGCCGGAGCGCCTGTCGTCCTCGCTGCT
>DASUFM010000559.1:0-6242 GCA_036274535.1 Blastocatellia bacterium | reverse complement strand
GAGCGAGATCGTATGCTGCGAGATCAGCAGGGCAAGCTCATCATCTCGCCGGAAAAGATCGAATACCAGGCCGATCGCGAGGGCGAGTCTCGAGCGTGGCGCTATGACGAACTGCGGCAGATCAAGGTCGAATCGCCGCGGCGGATCGAACTGGTGAGTTACGAAGACCAGAAATGGAAACTGGGGATCGACCGGATTTACAAGTTCAAAATTCTCGAAGGCGAAATCACTCCGGCAATCAACGCCTTGCTTATGGAGCGCTCCGCCCGGCCTCTGGTGACGAGCGTGTTACCCGCATCTGAAGACGCGCCGGCGTTCGAAGCGCCGGTCAAACATCTGCGCCGTTTCGGCGGACGCATCGGAACGCTGAGGATCTATCCCGACCGGGTGATATATGAATCTCAGGATGAGCCATCGGATTCGCGTTACTGGCGTTACGGCGAAATCAGAAGTTTCAGTCAATCGGATCGCTTCCGCTTTGAGATCGTCACATTCGAAGACAAGTTCGGCGGGCCTAAAGCTTACAATTTTCAGTTGAAAGAAGATCTGCCGGCCGGAGCCTACGACTATATATGGACACGAGTCTACCCGTCGAAGTTCAGCCGCGATGATCGGCATGCCCGGAACAAAGACCGGCCGTAACTTATGAAAGAGATGTTATTTCTGACCACGCTCGACAACTGGCTCGACGAAATCACCAATTATTTTCTCGACCGACGTCACACTCACCTGAGTCGCGCCATCAAAGCGCCGACATCATTAGCGAGCCGTCGCGCCTTTGCCGCCGGGAGTTTGCCAGCCATGGAGGACTCGGCCAGAGCAGTCACGTGATCGCGCACCAGGTCACCCTGCACGCGCCGGAGAGCGGCGATCACCGCGTTGATCTGGTGCGCTATCTCCACACAGTTGCGCTCATTCTCGATCATTTGTTGTAGTTGGTGTGAGGTGATTGCTTTCTGCGAATCAGCGCGACGCCGACCCCGCCAACAATTCCTCCAATGATTCCTCCATGCGCCGCCGCCGGCATTCCGAGAGCGCGTCCGATGAGGTCAACGACGGCTCCGGCGATGGTCCCAATAATGATTCCAACAATCAACGGTTTGAATAGATTATTACCTGAGCTCATGGCTTCGATTCCTCTCAATTCTTTTTGGCCTTCGCTGTTTTGGAATCGGCATGCGTCTCGCGGCCGGATTTCGGTTTCACGTCCGCGTCTTTCACTATGCCGCCGACAGGCGCTCTATTGACGCCGGGACGGCTGACTACGGCCTTGCTTGCCTTGCAGACCCAGCGGTTATTTTCCGCGTCTCTCGTTACCTCTTTGTCCTTGCACACGTTTTCGCACTTCCCGAAAGTGCTGCTCTCCGCCGTGTCGACGCGTTCGCAATTTTTACCGGCGACGTCCTGTCCCTGTTTTTTATCAAAGGCCAGCGCCGACGCCGGCGATTGCGATGAGATCAAGGCCGCCGCAAGCGACAGAATTAGGCCGGCGGCCGCGAACAATGTTTTGAAATTCGTAGTTTTCATAATTTCCTCCGTCATCTCCCATGTTTAGTCGAAGGTATGGCGACACTTCGACCGTGTATTGACCTGAGTTGATCGATCTCAACTCCTGATTGTTTCGATTGAGAAAGTTGGCGGAAGACAGGAGATATTACCGGCGGCTTCGGATAAAAAGGGTGTGATAATAGTCACATCGCGCTTGTGAATATCTTGGTACTTGCCAGGCGGAAACTTCGATAAATAGACAGGATTCGCGGATTTATTCAGGACCTGTTTCGCTCAAAATCAATTCCTGATAAACACCGCAAATCCTGTCTACTCTGCCATGGGTAGTTTACCTGTACCACCAGTAACGATCACGATCCTGGCGATCATGCTTCTGGCGATATATGTCGCGGTTGGAGCGATCCAGCATCTGATCGAGACGCCGGCGTTCCTGCCGATCCAACCTGCCATCGTCCAGTCGTGAGCGAAGCTCATAGGATTCGATTCTGCGCTGCTGATTAATGAGTCTGTTTGCTTCCCACCTCGTCAACTCTCCGCTGCGAATGCCGTTTCGAATCCGATTCCGTTGGGAATATTCACGTAGATTGACGTTGTTATTACGGCGGCATCTGGCGCCCTGCGCCAAACCAGTCACTGAGAGTATCCCGGTGATCATCACCGCGGCGATAACAAATCTAAACAGGGTTCTCTTCATAAGGTAATCTCCTTTTACTCCATGTTGTATATTCAGCGCTAATCCGCTTTAAAACTTGTCGTTTCCCAGGTTCTCGCTGCTGCAGTAAGTGTGTGGAATCCACATCTGTCATATGGCATATGACATTCGCAACTGATGGGCCATGGCAGTTCTGATGTTCGGATCTGACTGAATCGATTGGCGGGCGAGCGCATCAGACCCGTAAGTCCTTCAAATTCCCCCATCCTTGAAAATCGCTTGCTCTATTTGTGATTTATTTATGCGTTAATTCAGACCGTGTTTTTTACCGAGCCGGGATCAACAGACTAATTCGTCGGTTTGGGTAAACGAAATCGTATGGGGGGGCAATTAAGCTTTCCTCTATTCGCAGCGTAAAGCCAGCAGAGGATCCACCTTCGTCGCCCGCCGCGCCGGTATCCAACAGGCCAGCAATGCGACGACCGTCAGCAGCGACACAATCGTGACGTACGTCAACGGGTCGGTTGCGCTCACTCCAAACACCAGGGTTTCCATAAATCGCGTCAATGCCAAAGCCCCGCCCAAACCAATCAGGATACCGGCGCCCGCAAGCTTCATCCCCTGCCCGATCACCATCATCATCACATCGCTCCGCCTCGCGCCCAACGCCATTCGTATGCCGATCTCGCGAGTGCGCTGGCTGACCGCATACGACATCACGCCGTAGAGACCCACGGCGGCAAGGGACAGAGCGACTGCCGCGAAAATGATCTGCAGGAATGCCGCGAATCGTTCAGGCCCCAGCCGTGCCCTCGGCGCCTGATCCATAGTTTGGATGTCGTGAACTGGAAGGTCCCTATCGAGTTTTCTGACCTCGGTTCGCACGGCCGAGACTAAACTCAATGGGTTGTCTCGGGCGCGCGCCACGAGCGCCATTGAATGCACATGTCGCGCGATATAGATCGCCGGTTCGACCTCTGTTTCTCTCAAATAATGCTTAGTGTCGGCCACCACGCCCACGATGGTTATCCATGACGCGCCGTCAAATGTCACCTGATGACCGATCGGATTTTGGCTGTCGAAATGGCGCCGCGCAAAGGTTTGATTGATCAGCGCCGCCTTCGGCCCCCCTTGACCATCCTGTTCAGTGAGCGGACGTCCAAGCAGGAGCGGGACGCCCATCGTCTCGATGTACCGGTCGCCCACTGACAACTCAATTGCATCGCCGCCAGCATCAGGCGCCCCCGCCGAACGACCGGCGATGCCGAAATGCATGAAGTTTCCCAGGCCACTGAGTGGCAATGGGCTGACCGCCGTGGCCGAGACGACTCCCGGAGTCCCGCGAACGCCTTCGAGGAGTCGCTGATAAAACGCGGCAACCTGCTGATCAGAGCCGTATTTCATCTGGGGCAGTGATATTTGCATCGTCAACAGATTCTCCCGATTGAACCCGGCGTCAAGGTTCAGCAACCGGTATAGACTTTTGACCATCAAGGACACGCCGATCAACAGGATCAGACAGAGCGCTACTTCAGATACCACCAGGGCCGGGCGCAGGCGTCGCCCCCCGCTACTTGTCCCGGAGCGGTCCCCCTCCTTGAGGGCGTCGTTCAATTTGAGCCGCGAAACCTGGAGCGCCGGCGCAAGGCCGAAGAGCGCGCCGGCGGCCGTCGAGAGCAAGACTGTAAAACCTAACACGCGCGCGTCAACGCCGATTTCGCTCGAACGCGGGATGATCTTCGCGCCGAATCCCACGAGCGCATCGATCCCCAAAATGGCGAGGATCACGCCGACCGCGCCGCCCATTAACGCCAGTAAAATGCATTCGGTGAGTAACTGGCGGACCAGCCGGCCTCGACCGGCGCCGACCGCGGCTCGGATGGCGATTTCGCGCCCCCGCGTGGCCGCGCGAGCCAACAGCAGGTTGGCGACGTTGGCGCAGGCAATCAATAGTACGAATCCTACCGCCGCCATTAACAGCAGCAGCATGAAGTTGGAGTTCCCGAAGACCACATCACGCAGCGGAACCATCTCGGCTCGGTACTCTCTGTTCGTTTCCGGATACTGCCCTCCCAGCCTCGCGGAGATAGCGTTCATCTCCGCGCGAGCCTGGTCGAGGCTCACGCCGGGTTTCATCCGCCCGACCACGAAGAGGAAATTGTCTCGCCGCCCCGCCTGTCCCGGATCCATCGCCAGCGGAACCCAAAGATCTACGTAGCCAAATACCCAGAGGTTCGGCGCCGCGATCCCCACGATCGTGTGATCCCGTCCATCAAGCTTGACAGAATGTCCCACCACATCAGGATTGGAGCCGAATCGCCGCTGCCAGAGGCCATAGCTCAGAATGACCACCCCCGAAACGCCGGGACGATCTTCCTCTGGAAGAAAGCTGCGTCCAAAGGCGAGGGGAATAGACAGCGCAGGAAAGAGGTCGGACGTGATAGTCTGCCCGGGCAGCCGTTCAGCTTCTCCCACGCCGGTGAGGTTGAAGGCCCTATCGGTAAAAGCGGCCATGCGCTCAAAGCTCCGGCTTTGCTCTCGCCAGTCCGCGAAGTCAGGCAGCGAACAAACTTCGGGACGGCCTTGCTGAGAGAAGGCGACCAGGCGGTCCGGGTCTTCACAAGGCAGCGGGCGAAGCAGGACCGCATTGACCACACTGAAGATCGCCGTATTTGCGCCAATGCCGAGCGCCAGCGTGATGACGGCGATTAAAGTGAAGCCGGGTTGTGTTCGTAACATACGCGCGCCGTAGCGCAGGTCCTGCCACACTTCATCAAAGAGTCGGATGCCACGTTCATCCCGGCTCTCTTCCTTGACCCGCTCGACGCCACCGAAGCTGCGGAGCGCCGCGTAATGCGCCTCTTCCGGGCTCATCCCGCGAGCGATGTTCTCCTCAATCTCTCTCTCCAGATGGAAACGCACTTCCTCATCCAGTTCGTCTTCCATTTTAGGCTTGAAGAAGAGCGCCCGTAATCGCAGTCTCAGCTTATTGAGCATGGCCATATCCTTTCTTTCAGGGTGTCTTCAGAATCAATTCCACTGCTCCGGTAAAAAGCCTCCACGTCTCGGTCTCAGCCTCTAACTGCTTCCGCCCGGCTGCGGTCAGTTTGTAATATTTTGCCTTCCGGTTGTTCTCTGACGCCCCCCACTCTGAAGCGATCCAGCCTTGCGCCTCCAGCCGGTGCAGCGCCGGATACAATGATCCCTGGCCCACCCGCAATACATCCTTTGAAACCTGCTGTATTCGTTGCGCAATGTCCCATCCGTGAGTCGGCCCGGACTGAAGCGTTTTGAGCACCAGCAGGTCAAGCGTGCCCTGTAACAAATCGGTCTGCGTCTTTTTTTTCATGTGCCCCCTCGACAGTCGACAAAGCGAAGAGTATTTGATGCGTTGTCGGATGTCAACAGGAAAGGGGGGCTCGGGTGTCGAAATACAAAAATCAGTCGAGAGTATATGCCAGGCCCGGACGCTCCCCGACTCTCGAGAATGGCTGAAATATCGGTGATTAAGTGAGTGGCCAGATTTTTTGGCGAAAATGATGTAACGGCTCTGTCGCTTTAGCCACGAATGAACACGAATGAGCACGAATCTCTTTCTTGATCCTGGGTGTTCGCCATTCGTGAATATTCGTGTTCATTCGTGGCCAAAATCATTCGCGCCCAAAATATAGGAGATCTGTATTTCCGTTCCGGCCTAAAAATCATTTTGCTCAATATTCATGGGCGTCCGAGCGATTTGACAGGCTCGCGCCCGTCACTTTTCAGTAAATAACGATGGCGAGAAAAAAGACTGGGTGTTGATCGAACCGAAATTCGACGGCGAAACTTTCACCTTCAAAGTGGACAACGGAGAAGAGCTTTTGGCGGCGAATGTGAAATTGAAGAACGATCAATTCGAAGGAACGTGGAAGGCGTCGATCAGCGGCTTAAGCGGAGGACTGAAACTGGTTCGGAAAAAAATAGAGAGTGCGAAATAAAATGCATTTTCGCCTCCTTACCTGCGGGTCGGGGCTATAACGCAGAGTGACTCCGCGCTCCCTCTGCGTTCTCCGCGCCTCCGCGGTGAATGGAATGGCATTGT
>DASUFM010000558.1:0-6744 GCA_036274535.1 Blastocatellia bacterium | reverse complement strand
TCTATTCTCCGCCAAACAACAAACTCTTCTGAAGCGCCCGCTCTATGCTTCGTGGACCCCACCGGCGGGCAAGCATCAAACGCCCGATCGAAAACGCCCTTTCCTGGCTGACGCGGACATCGGCATCTTTTACGCGATGGGCGCCCCGCCACTTGCGCCGGACTTCTTTCTGAGCCTCGACGCGCAGCCGCGCGCCGACTGGTACGAGAAGAAGAACCGGTCCTATTTCGTCTGGGAATTCGGCAAAGCCCCGGAAGTAGTGGTCGAGATCGTCTCGAACAACGAGGGCGGCGAGATGGATCACAAACTGGACGAATACGCGCGAATGAATGTGCTCTACTACGTCGTCTACGATCCGCAACGGAAGCTGAAGGGCGATGTCCTGCGCGCTTTTGTCCTGCGCGACGGCGAGTACCAGAGGCTGAAGCGCCCCTATCTGTCGCGCGTCGGTTTAGGGCTGAGACTCTGGGACGGCGTCTTCGAGGACAAGGAAGACACATGGCTGCGATGGTGCGACGAACAGGGGAACGTCATCCCGACCGGCGAAGAACGCGCTCGAATGGAAGCCGACCGCGCGGACAACGAAGCCAAAGCGCGGCGTGAAGCCGAGGATCGAGCCGCCCAACTCGCCGCCAGGCTTCGTGAGATGGGCGTCGATCCTAATCAGCTTTAGATTCTCCGCCAATCGTAGCAATTCGCTTTCACCGCTTGATAGTTCTCATCCAACGCTGGTTCCAACAGCAGTATGGCCGCGATACGGCGCGCCATGTTTGTCACTTCACGCACTTCATCCAGCGTCAGCGCGCGGCCCAGCAGTTCGCGTTCGCGGTAACTGAGCCATTTCTTCATAACCTGATATCCGCCGATGGCGTATTCCCAGACCTTCAGCGGCACGCCTCGCCAATAAGCGTTTCCGTTCAAGTATACGTCGCAGACCTGTTCACCCAGATGTGCTAAGGCCAGTTCCGGGGCCAGCCCCAATTCGCTCGCGCCTTGTTCGATGGCGGCGCGTTCGGCGGCGACGTAATCGCGGAGAATCACCTGACCTTTGCCGGGCATGGTGACGCCGCCTTTGCCTCCGTGGCCCCAACCGGCGGTCACGTCGAAATCGGCTGCCTCGCGGTTCAGCGGGTTGCTGCCGGCGGTGGCCGCTACACCAATGACTTTCAATTCAGCGCGGATTGAACCGCTGGTCACGCCCGCGACGGCGGTTTCAGTGTCGAGCAGCGCCGCGATTTTTCGCCCCAACTCCGCCGAGGCCAGCAGCAAATCTTTGCTCGCGGGCAGCGGAATGCGCGGCCAGTCCTGGCGCAAAGCTCCGGCGTTTTCAGCGCGGTAGGCGGGAGCGTGAAGAATAGGGATCAAGTGATGAAAAAGCTCCCTTGCAATGTCTGCGTCCCCGAAGTTGCCGATGTATTTGATCGTGGCTTCAGACAAGTTGGGTTTGAGACCGTTGGACATCACTATTTGATCTCGTCCCGCTGAAAATAGAGTCTGTGACGCTTCAGGTTGCAGGCCGAGCGGAAATAAATTTGCGCCACGTTCAATGATATGAAGTGAACACAGATGAGAGGATATTACTGGCGGATCAAATGCTTTTCGATTTTGCTGCGTAGCGGCAATCCAGAGATTTTCTCGAGAAAGGTGGGAAAAATACTCAGCTCTTTTCTCATCCAGAAGTTTGGTATCTGGCTCCCAATAAAGCCAACGCACATCAAAAGGGCGATAGCAGTAGCGAATGATTTTGTTTTGCAAGAAGCCACGTTTGCGCAGTTGTTCGCGCACCTCTTTGGCTTTGAATCGTGCGCTGCTTTCCATCACCCCTGGAGCGATTCTGTTCATCTCTTCGTGGCTGATCTTCGGATCGAAATATTGCTCCATCCGTTTCATTAGACGTTCGCGGTCAATATCCACGACAACATCGTCGCGGCTGGTCTTTACGCCGGGGAATGAGACAGGAAAGATTTCTGGGAGCAACGGCCAGTTTGCGTATTGCTCTTCCGTCTGCATCGGCATAAACGGCAAGCCGAGATGAAGCGGTGGCTCAACTTGTTCGTATAGATTCACGTCATTCTGATTTGCAGTTTCCAGCAACTCTTCGCGTTTGCGTTTGCCCCATAGATTGCGGAAGCGGACGGCGTCGGCGGCTTTATGTTTTTCATTTCTGACGAGCAGCGCGATGCCGGTCCCAACTTGAATGCCTTCGCGGTTCCATTCCGTGGAAAAGACGCTGGGGTCAGGCTCCCCAGTGGGTGTCAGCTTGCCAGTCTTGTATTTGTCACCATTGAGGCAATCAATCCAGATGTGATCGAACTCTTCCAAATACCTTTCGCGCATGCCTGTGAAGGACAGGCCATCGAGCCAGGAATAGTTGGAGATGAAACAAACGACGCCTTTTCCTGATAGTTCGACAATTCGGCGTTCGGCCATCCGATAAAAGCGGACGTAAAGATCGTTCAATCCTTGCCCTTGCGGCGCGGGAGCCTTCTTCGTTGTACGATAGGCGTCAGTCAGGCTGCGTTCTTCGGCGACGGCGACTCCGGCAAATCCGTTGTAAGGTGGATTGCCGAGCACGACCAGAATGGGCGTGTCGCGTTTTACTTTCTCCGCCGCGTCGCGTTCCTCTTCGAGTTCGGTGAAGAGCAAACGTTTCTTCGGCCCTTTGGGCGGTTCCCAACCGGTCAGAGCGTTGGTCAGATAGATTCCGGCGCGCTCATTGACGCCCATCGGCGCGCCCAGGCTTTGCAACAGCAAACCCATTTGCAGATGCGCGACGACAAAGGGCGCGGGCAGAATTTCGAAACCAAAGACGCGGTTGATGGCCGCGCGCTTCAACTCTTCCGCCACCAGCGCATCTTCGCCGCGCTCTTTCAGCGTGCGGTCAATCTGTTTCAAAACTTCGACGAGATACGCTCCCGTCCCGCAGCACGGATCGAGGACGTAAACATTCGGATCGGCCAACCCGTCAACCAGTTTCAATTCCTCGCGCAACACGGCGTCAACGCGGGCGACCATGTACTGAACGATTTCGGCCGGCGTATACCAGACGCCCAACTGTTTGCGCAGTTCTGGGTCGAATGCTTCCAGAAACGGCTCGTAGAAATATTGAACGGCGCGCTCTTCTTCAAAACGACTGAAAAATGTTTCGCGGTTGACGCGATTGAGCGCAGACGCCGTCCAATCCAACACTTCGGTCAAATCAAGACGTGCGAGTTGTCCCGGCTCGGAGACTTCGTGGAAGAGTTTGCGCAGGATCGGCACGCGCAGATAATGCGACGCCAGGCGCCAATCGAATTGCCCATTGTTCTTCTTCGACTGTTTGCGCCACAAGACCCATGCCGAAAAGACGCCGTAAAATAGCGTTTGCACCAATGTCGAGCGGAAGAAATGTTCGCCCTTTTCGCCCGTGAACTTAATGCCGAGCGCCTCTTCCAACGCCTTGCGGATGGAATCGAGAGCGATCTGTCCGGCGATTTCGACGCGGGCTTTGGCGTCGCGGGCGTATGAAGCGAGAAACCACGCTACATCCGCCGGCTCTTCGAGGGGCGCGTTGGAGAGCAAAACGCGCTTAAGATATTCGACGAAACGTTCGCCATGAATCGCCAGGGTGGTGGCCAGCGCGCCTGGACTGGCGGCCTGCCAGAAGGCAGCTTCGCTCTCGGCCAGTCGGTAGGCTTCCAAGGCGCCCGCGTCTTTGCTGACCAGCAAAAAGTCATGGTAATTGGTCACCAGGACTTGCCCATATCGTTGCAGGTATTTGGCCACCTGTTCGGATTGCGCGATCCTGGCGACTTCATCTTTTGCGCCTTTCACTTCCAGCACGCCGCGTTCGGGCGCTGTATTTATAAAGGCGTCGGATTCATCGAAACGCTGCCGCGATACAAACAGGCCGATGTCAGGGACACCGGCCCCCAGATTTTTTGGGGTCAGTACACAGCGAACTTTGGGCTTGAGCGTTTTGCCAATTTCGTTAAGCAGCCCAACAAGCGCAGGATAGTACGAAGTTTCTTTGGCGGCGGAACCGGTCGAACGAATGTCTCGTAAATCGCGCAGGTATTTTTCGAGTAAGCTCATTTTGGCAAGTCGTAGGTTTCGCGGGCGGCAAAGGTAAATTGATATGGCATATCAGAGGATGAACGGAGGCGCGTCGCTGGGTTCGACCAATACCAGCGGCGCATCCGAATGGCCGGAGTCTTGCGCGATCATATGAACTTCCCTGGCGTTCGCGCCGTGGCTGATAAGTCGCCCGGATTTGAGCGCGACCCATTGTCCGGCGTATTCATCGCGGTGATCAGCAAGCCATCGCCAATCAGCGGTAAAATCACGCAAAGTGGCGGCAGTTTCTCTTTCTCTCCCCAGGTCTTCCAGCGTGTAATCACGGCGCACGCCATGCGCCTTAAAAAAGGCGTCCACTTCAAACCGGCTTTCAAAGCCGAGCATCTTTTGCACGTCATAGGCGGTCAGCGCTTCTGACTGGTAACCTTGAATCGCCACAAACTCCAGAATTTTGCGCGCTATACCCCCCGCGCCATTTTGAAGTTGAGCCGCCACATCGTCAGGGATGGTTATTGTTAATTGCATGACGTCACCTCTCAAAGATTAGAATACATCGGCGTAGCCGCTGTGATCAACGAAAAACAGAGAGCGAAAAGAAGATAAGTCAGACAATATTTCTGATGGCCGATTCTGGCGCTTTGTCCAATAATCACACCATTATTTATTCACGCTAAGCCGATAATCTCTATTTGCCGGCGCCGCGCGCGACCGCGAACGGCCGCCATTCGCCGGGAAGATTTTCAAGGGCATGTTTGTCGCGCGGTTCGAATTCGATGCCGGCGCCCGGCGCCAGATCTTTCACCGTGTGGGAAATCAGGACTTCTCCGAACGCCGCGAGCCTAGCTACCGATTCGCAGAATTGAACCGTGGGGCCGCCAATTTTTTCTTCCAGAATATCGCACTCGCCGGTGTGAAGACCCGCGCGGGCGCGCAGCCCCAAACGAGAGGCCACGTCCACGATGGCCATGGCGCAACGTATTGCGCGCGCGGGCCCGTCGAACGTCGCGAACAGGCGGCCGTTCGTCATTTCGACCTCTTTGCCGCGGAAAAGCGCGAGCTCGCGCCGGGTATACGTCTGGTACATCAGTCACTCCTGCGAGTTGATTATCCGTTGCCGATGTGGGTTTCGTTTTAATTGATTCCGGAGCGCCCACGGCGCTCCGGAATCGGAGAATTTGCCAGTGGTATCGCTCGGAGCCGGTTTTCGTTTGAATGAAAAGCGGCGCCGAGCCGCCGCATTCCAAAGTCTCCGTCAATATGTTTTTGTTGATTTGCCGGCGCTCGCGTATCAGACGCCGCGCCTGATCACTGACCCGGGCAATTTGTCCGACGCCTGATTGTTTTCAAAGGCGGGACGTCCATTGATAATTACGAGTTTGATTCCGGTCGCTTCGCGCCTTGGCTTTTCAAAACTCGCGCGGTCATTGACGCGACCGGGGTCGAAGATAGTAAGGTCGGCGAAAGCTCCGGGGCGAATCGCGCCACGATCTTTCAATCCGAAAATGCGCGCGGGATATGAAGTCATCTTGCGGACGGCTTCTTCGAGCGTGAGCGCGCGGTCTTCACGAACGTATTTAGACAAAATGCGGGCGAACGCGCCGTAAGCGGCCGGATGCGGCAAGCCGCGCCCGTAATCTTCGGCGTCGGCGCAGAATGCGCCCAATCGATGCCGCGCGTATTTGCCGAGCAGTTCGCGTTCATCGCGTTCGCCGCTGATCTCGAAAATCAGCATCGAAACCTGCCCGCGCTCCTCGATGATCAAATCAGAGATCGCGTCGAAAGGCCCTTTGCCGGTCAGCCGCGCCAGTTCGGCCAGGCTGCGTTTTTCGTAGCGTTTATTTCGCCCGGATTCGACGTAGCCGATGAAGATCGCGTCCCAGTTCGTGGCGCTGACCAGGTTGTGCGGCCAGCCATGTTCGCGCCAGGGCGGCCACGAAGGTTTCTTTCTTTCGATGTCGCGCTCTATTCGGCGGCGGTTTTTTTGATCTTTCAGCCGTTCGATGAGGCGATCCACGCCGCCCTCCAGAGCCCAGGGCGGATAGAGTGCGATCATCATCGTCGCCGCGGCGGTATAAGGGAACATATCGAAACTCACTCGCAGGCCGTCGCGGTCGGCCTCTTCTTCCATCGCCAGCACGCGGTCTATCTTGGGCCAATGCTCGCGGCCCACGGCCTCGTTGTGCGAATGGTGGACGTGGACGCCGGTTTCTCGTCCGACTTCGAGCAGCTCTTTCACCGCCGGGATCAGCGTCTCGCTCGATCCTCGAATGTGGCTGGTGTAAACGCCGCTGTAATCGGCGACGATGCGAGCCAGCTCTTTCAATTCGCCGGTGTCCGAATACATTCCTGGCGGATAGATCAAACCGGTTGAAAGTCCCAGAGCGCCGTCCTTCATCGCCCGCTCGACCATCGCCCGCATCTTTTTCATTTGAGATTTGGACGGAGAGCCTTTGGCCAGCCCCATCGCCGAGATGCGAACCGGACCGTGCGGAGCGAGCGTGGCGATGTTCATTGCCAGCCCCTTTGATTCGATACGGTCCAGGTATTCGCCTACAGTGCGCCACTTCCATTCGACCGGCTCCGGCGTCATCCACGCGTTCACCGCGCGCAGAACGCCTTCGGCGCCGTCGTTGGCGACCGGAGCGCAGCCCAGGCCGCAGTTGCCGATGATGGTCGTCGTGACCCCCT
>DASUFM010000557.1:0-4424 GCA_036274535.1 Blastocatellia bacterium | reverse complement strand
AGCATATCTTTCTTATATTGATTGAAAAGGGAATTGATCTTTTCCTTTTCGGGGTTCTCTGCTACATTCTGATGCTCTTGAAGGCCGTATGTCATTTTTTACACTCACTTTCTTTAGTTGAGTGCAAGTCATTGACAGTATTGGCCTTATACGCGCCCGTAGCTCAGCTGGATAGAGCGCCGGCCTTCGAAGCCGTAGGTCGCCCGTTCGAGTCGGGCCGGGCGCGTCATATATTACATATAAAAGTGGGACACAGCCTGTGTCCCACTTTTGCATTTGTTGACCGATATAGAGCGAATTGCGATTGCATAGGCGCCACAATTTGGATGTGTCCCACAATCATTTGGCCATCGCGACGGTTAATCCGTACATGCAATTGATATCCGGTCTAATAAGCACAGATAAGAAGAGGGGAGAAGATCAATCTTCTCCCCTCTTCCACTTCTCTCCCTGTCTCCCTGTCTTCCTTATTCCGGCGCGCGCGCGCTGGCGATGATCTTATCGATGGATGAGGAGACGTTGGGGCCGGAGTCTTTGGCGTAGAAAGTGGCGACGAGCAGGATGCCGCGGCTGGCGCGGACGATGACGGCCTTACCCAGAAAATCGAGCGGGCTGGTTTGTTCGGGAGTTTGAAGGACGGCCTTCAACTCCAGATAGGTTTTGATCAATCCGTCGCGATTTTCCACGCGGCGAGCCGTCTCTTCCAATTTGGAGATGCCCTCGCTGGCGGACATGCTTCTCAGGATCACATCGACAATCAGGTCGTTTTCGTTAGAGAGGTTGTTGGCCTTGTCAAGTTCGTTCCAGATGACGCTGAGGAAGGCGGAATCCTTCTGGGATGAAAACATCGCCCCTGCGTTCATACGCTGTTCCGTGGCTTCCTTGTCGGTCAGCGGCTGCCCGGTCCAATATTCAGGGTAATCGAACGAATAGCCGACTTTCTCATCTCGATACCGCGCAAAGCCGCTCGGAGGCGCGGAGGCCGGGGCCTTGGAGGCCGGCGCCTCGACGGAAGCGCTCAAACCGGGATTATTCGCCGTAGTGGGCGTCGACCTGACCGGCGAATTCGCCGCGGCGCCGGTCGTGGGTTTGCTCGCGGCGGCCGGAGCAGGGTTTGAAGCCTCGCTGGGAGCGCTGTTGATCGGCGCTCTCTCGGTCCGGGGTTGTACGGCGGCTCGCGTTTCGCCGGCAGAGTTGTCGGGATCCGGCTGACTGGCCCTGGGCGGCGTCTTCGGCCTGGACGTGGCGGCCGGAGCGGGATTAGACGCGACATCCTCAATCGGCTTTTCATAAGGCATGACGATAAATTCCGGGATCACTCCGCGCTGTTGCAGGTTGGACCCGAATTTACTCGCGTCGTTTCTGGTCGAGAAGACGCCCGCGCGGACGCGATAAAATACGCCCTTGCCCTGGACGATGCTTTTGACTATGTATGCTGAGATGTTCCTGGCCTTGAGTTGTCTGACTTCCTCTTCGGCCTCCTCTCTGGTAGGCGAAGCCTTGATTTGCACCGTAAAAGTCGCGCCCTGAGCGCCAGCCATCTGGAAGAACATCAGCGCAAGCGCCAAAGAAAAGAACAATCGATGTAGGAGTCTCATAATTGCGTAAAACCTCAGTTTTGGGATTGAGAGAGGAACGCTTCAAGCGTATGGAGTCGGATAATTATGCATGAAATCGGGGAGTGGTCAAAACGGGGGGAGATCTCATGCCCTCCCGCGACGTCCGCGCCGCGAAGCCGGGTATCGCGAGCGCTAAGTTTACGATAAAACGGGTCCAAAGTGCTATACTTCCGCGTAATTTCAGGCCGGGAGATTTTAAGAAGGGAGAAATCGTGATGAGCGTGGATTTTCAAGTCAATGAGACGCAAAAGGCGGGGCCGTACCCCACGACCTTACCACCGATTCCTCCGTTGGAGAACGGCGATCACCTGACCAAAGATGAATTCGAGCGGCGTTATAACGCCATGCCGAAGTATATAAAGGCCGAATTGATCGAAGGGAAAGTATATATGTCATCGCCTGTTCGTTGTAAGAGCCACGGCGAGCCTGATAACAGAATGAGTATATGGGTTGGGACCTACGGCGTCTTCACGCCGGGCGTTATCGCGGCTAACAACACCACTGTGCATTTGGACGAAATCAATGAGCCACAACCCGACGTTCTCTTGATCATCAAGGAGCATTCCGGGGGCCAGACTATCATCAATGCGGACGATTATCTGGAAGGCGCGCCCGAACTCGCTGTCGAAGTGGCTGCCAGCAGCGCCACTTACGACCTGCGCGAGAAGAAAGAAGCCTACCGCCGCAATGGAGTCAGAGAATACATCGTGTGGCCGGTTTACGACCTGCAGTTGCTGTGGTTCAGACTGGAAGCCGGAGAATACATTCAATTGGCTCCTGATGAAGACGGCGTCATCCGCAGTAGAACGTTCCCCGGCCTCTGGCTCGATGTCGAGGCGCTGCTGAAAGACGATATGGCGAAAGTTCTCGCCACGCTGCAACAGGGGCTGGCCTCACCCGAGCATGCGGACTTCGTTAAACAGCTGTCGGAAGAAAGGCAATGATATGACCAAAGCGACACATCTGTTTTTATCGGTTTCCATCTCGTCCGCAATAGTCATTACGCCGGGCCAGTCGCCGAGCCTCGGGCGAGTTGCGCGCGTATACGCCGCAGCCTCCACCGTTTCATTTCAGCAGAACAGGAACGCCATCAACGGCGTCATCACCGATACGGCGAACCAGCCCCTCAACCGCATCCGCGTCGAACTGCTTAATGAAGTGGAGATGGCGATTACCCAAACCTACACCGACACAACCGGGAGGTATAGTTTCAGGGGGCTGTCGAGCGGCACATTCATTGTGAAAGCCCACTCCGATGGGAACTACCAGGGGCAATCCGTGCGAGTCAGCCTCTTTGCGGCCAGAGTTGGCGGCGGCGCGCATTATGAACAAGTGGACATTGTTCTTAAGAACAGAAATGAGGCCAAGGGGAGTTCCGTTCCGAACAATTCCGGCCCTACCTTCGCGCAGGAGGCCCCGGAAAATGCGCGCAATGCTTACGAACAAGCGGTCAAACAACTCGAAAATAGCAAGCAGACCTCCCAGGGAATGGATTCGCTGAAGGAGGCCATCAAGCTCTTCCCCACTTACTTCCTGGCCCTGGAGCGGCTCGGCGTCGAATACGTCAAGCTTCAGCAATATGAACCGGCGCACGTGACTTTGACCAGGGCGATAGAAGTAAATCCCAGTGGGGCCTCGAGTCGCTATGCGCTGGGAGTTTCGCAATTTTACTTGCAGAAGCTGCCTGAAGCGATTGAGTCGCTTAGGCGTTCGCTACAACTCGCCCCCGATTCGCCAAATGCGGCGCTCGCTCATTTCTATTTAGGGCTGGCTTATTGGAACTCGGGCAAGGCCGGTGACGCCGAGCCTCATATGAAAAAAGCGTATCAGATGGGCGGGGACTCTATTCCGCCGGACATCCACATGCATTTGGCGAAATATTATAGCGATAATAAGCGCTACAAAGAGGCTGCTGATGAACTGGAACTGTTCCTCAAATTCGCGCCCGACGCCCGCGACGCCGAGAAAATAAAAGCCATCATCAAACAATTGCGCGCGAAAGCCGTGTCAGGCGCATCGCCTCAAAAATAAAGACGCGATCGCCAATAAAAAAAGCCCATCCGAAAACTCGGATGGGCTTTTTCAGTGTTAACTTCAGGCTTCGGTTTAGAAGGTGAAGCGGACGCCAAGGCGAATTCCTCGGCCATCCTGGAATCGGTTCGACAATCCGGCAGCCGTTTGCTTGCGCTGCGGCGCGGTCGGATCGTTCAAGAACGCATTGAAATTGTCCACAATGCCGTTCGTAAGGATGTAGTTGATCGCATCAGCCGTAGTTGCGACCGAGGCCGGCAGATTCAATGTCGCGACGCTGGGGTTGACAGCGTTCAGATTGGTTTGCACGCCTAAGACACTTGCCTGGTTGAAGAGATTAGTCACGTTGAAGTCAAACGCCACCACGTACTGCTCCGTGATTTTGTAGCGGTGCGTAATGGCGAAGTCGGTTTGCGAGAAGGCCGGTGTGCGACCCAGGTTTCCACGGCCGTAAAGCACGGCGGCGGCGGCGAGGCTGTAGAAGGACGTCTGCGGCGTGCCCGACTGGACGCTCGTGAACCCTGAGAAACGGGTCTCGTTGCCCCTCAACTTGCCGAACCAGTTGAAGTCGTAAGCGCCGTATGCGTTGAACACATGCGGGCGATCGGTTGCCAGGCGGCCGTTGTCAGGCGTGCCTGCGGCGGTGAAGCCGAGGTGCGGCAGGTCAAAGAAGCGATTGACGCCGGGTGAGGTGCGCCCGTTCTCATCCGAACTGGCCAGACCAGAATAGTTACCGTACAAACGGCTGAATGTGTATGACGCGTTGAAGAAGTA
>DASUFM010000556.1:0-3560 GCA_036274535.1 Blastocatellia bacterium | reverse complement strand
CCGATTTTCCCGAAGGCTACTGGCCGAAAGAGACCGGCGATTTGACCGAAGAAGCATGGGAAAACTCAGTCGCCGGTTTCCTGGCCGACCTCGAAGCGGTCATCAAACTGGTCGAGGATCGGAATCTGGATTTAACGTCTGAAATTCCTCACGGCGAAGGGCGGACTTATCTGCGTGAAATTCTGCTGGTAGCCGATCACAACGCTTATCACCTGGGCCAGATCGTGCAGATACGAAAGGCGCTGGGCGCCTGGGGATGATAGCGGCCGCGCGTCGAGATAGCGCTGATTGAGTATGAGCCTTACGCCATAGCAAAACAAAACCGCAAATGCCGCCGCAGGCGCGCAGAGAATGATCAAAACTGGTCTTTCCTTGCGATCCTGCGGCGGCCTCTGCGGTTGAATTATCTGTTCTGTTAAAACGCGCCTTCATCGGCGGACGGCCCGTAGATTGAAGGCAGGGAGACGTCGTTGAGCCTCAGATAGACGGTGAACTGACCGCGATGATGAATCATGTGGTTCATCACGAATCCTCTCAGCACGGCGATTTTAGGCAAGGTCATCAACGTGACGCCGCCTTTGAGCAGGGACCAGGGTTTGAGCAGATCCTGATCGCTGGCCCCCGCGATGGCGTCGCGAGCGGCGGCCACGCTCTTGTCGAAATAATCCAGGAGTTCCTGTCGAGACTTCTTTCCTTCCCAGGTAAACGACTCGCCGTCCGGCGGGGCCAGATCCAGGGAATCCTGGTTGATGGTAAAGTTTGTCCAGGTCGGCAGATTGGCCAGGTGATTGGCCAGCCAACCCAGAGTCCCCGACTTCTCATGTGGCTTCCAATCGAATTTGTCGTCGGGTACTCGCTCCAACACCTTCCGGGTGTTGGCCATCTCCTGATCGAATTCAGGCAGCAATGACGCGCTAATGGACATAATTTTTCTCCTGTCAAAGGATTGTTTGTTTAAGCGGATTATGGGACTTATAAGACCTATAGGACCTATAAGTCATGTTCAGGCATAAACCATAAACTCTGCGCCAGGCGCACGCCAAGCCAGACCGCTATAAGGCCGAGCAGGACGCTGCCCACTGAATTGAGCGTCGCGCGGAGCCATTCGCCGCCTCTGATCAATGTAAAGGTTTCGTATGAGAAGCTGGAGAAGGTCGTATAACCGCCGAGCACGCCGATAATCAGCGCCGCTTGCGTGGCGGGCGAAACCTGTATGCGGCCGTTGAAAAGCTCCGCCAGCAAACCTATGACGAAACTTCCCGAGACATTGATGATGAAGTTGGCGTAAGGAAATTTAGGGTTCTTGATGTGGGAATAGACAAAGGACGACAGGCCGTATCGGCAGCCTGTGCCGATCGCTCCCCCCAACAACACCAGGATGATTTTCAGCATAGACTACCTGTTAAAACCCTGACGCATGTCACTGAGCGCGGGAAAACTGCGCCGCCAATCGAGGAGCGGTTGCAATTCCAATTGCGCCTCGATCCAGCCCTCTTCGCTGCCGGCGTCGGCCATGACGCGTCCTTGCGTGTCGTAAACGATACTTCGTCCGGAATGATAATGCTTCGGGTCACGGCCACAGCGGTTGACGCCCACGACATAAGCCTGATTCTCGATCGCGCGCGCCTTAAGCAGTGTTACCCAGTGGTCGTCGCGCATGGAAGGCCAGCTTGCGATGACGACGATCAGGTTTGCGCCATGCGCGGCCGCGCGGCGAAAGAGTTCGGGGAATCGCAGGTCATAGCAAATGAACGGCGCCACCATGAACTCCCGGCATTCGAAAAGAGTTTCCCGCTCGCCCGCGACATAATGATCCGATTCCCCGCCCAGTGTGAAAGGCTGCAATTTGCAATAACGCGCGACCTCTTTGCCTTCAGGCGAATAAACGACTGATTCGTTGCGCCCGCGCCCGGCGCCTTTATCTTTCATTACCACGCCGCCCATCAAATAGATGTTCCGTTCGGCCGCCGTGCGAGAGAGGAAATCCTGGGTCTCGCGCGATTCGTCGTGAATCGCGGCTACGTTCATGCTGAAGCCCGTCGCGAACATTTCCGGCAGGATAACCAGCGCGCCCGCTGGCGGCCGGGCCTTGTCCAGAAGCGAGAGGACCTTGTCGTGATTGGCCGCCTTATTCTCCCAAACATTGTCCAACTGTAGGCCGATGATTTGCATTTTTTTCTCCAAGATTCCGTCATTGGGCCTGAGGCAGTTTTCGCCAGACCATGGTGATTCCTTCCCGAAGATTCTTCGGAAGTAAGCGATACAAAGAGTTCTTGACTGAACCAAGCGCGAATTGCGGCTCAACATGTCCATCGGCATGTCGGGCAAACCGGGCGTCGAAGTAGAAAGCCGTCACGCATCTTTCGACGCTAAATCCTAATTCTTTTGCCAGGCGGTTCAATTCGGCGATCGTATATTCCCGGAAATGACCGGGGTTTGAGGAATCTACGCGAATCATTTCATATGGGTTGCGCCCCAAAAGTAATTTGAGCCTTTTCTGATATGCGCAATCAGCGGAGCCAATAGACTCAGGGGAAAATTTCAGCATATCTCTATTTCCTATGACATTTTAGAATCATCCCAATATTTCACATATCCCGCGAGCCAGCCTCCCCATGCCTTCGGCCACAGTCTCCGGCCGCAGAGCTCCGTAAGCGACGCGCAGATAGCAACCATTATCCATCCCGAAGGCATCGCCGGGAATAGCCGCCACGCCGTATTCTTTGACCAATCGCTCCACCAGCGCCAGCGGCTTCATTTCAGTATCGAGTTTCAGGAAAAAATAGAACGCGCCGTCCGCCGGTGGAATGACGAGGCGATCATCGAGCGCCGCCAATTCATTCATGACCATCTCGCGGACTGAAGCGAGGCTTTCGACATGCGAGCGGCAATATCCGGCGCCGACCCGCATCGCGCCGGCCGCCACGAACTGCGAAACGACCGGAGGGCAGATCAGGATCGTGTCCTGAATCTTATTGACGGCCCCGAAGAGGCGCTCGGGAATGACCATCCACCCGATCCGCCAGCTCGCGAAGCCGTATGCTTTCGAGAGCGAATAGAGCGAGATCGTATGTCCGGCGCTCCCTTCGATCGATCCGGGGGAAAAATGTTTCGCGCCGCCGTAGGTGAAATATTCGTAAGCCTCGTCGCTGATGTGATAGACGCCGCGTCTGCGGCAGACCTCGTTCACCTCGCGCAGCGACGATTCACTGTAAACGGCGCCCGACGGATTGTTCGGCGAGACGGTCACGACGGCGCGAGTCTTGTCGGTGATCGCCTCGGCGATCAGGTCGGGCCGAAGCTGATAATTTTCGTCGGTCGGAACGAGCGTGGCGCGGCAATTGGCCATCGTGATCGCCATCTCGTGATTGAAGTAATATGGCGTTTGCAGAATGATCTCGTCGCCCGCGTCCGCGACCGCCAGCAGCGCGTTGATGAAAGCCATATTGCCGCCCGCCGTCACCACAATTCGCGCCCTGTTAGTGGCCTGCCTCACATCAATTCCGTTTTCGTCGCGCAGTTTCGCCTCAATCAGTTCGAGCAACTGCGGAATGCCGTAA
>DASUFM010000555.1:0-2744 GCA_036274535.1 Blastocatellia bacterium | reverse complement strand
TGGGCCAATGATGATTTTCTTTCAATGCGCATGCCATGACAAACAGCGCAATCTGGCAGGAGGATTGCAATCAATAAATATGAAGAGTGAAACCGAGGAGGCTTGATATGAAAATCCTATTGGCTACCGACGGCTCCGAATGCAGCAAGGCCGCGGCAAATTCGGTCGCGGAACGCCCGTGGCCCGAAGGCAGCGAATTGAAGATCGTTTCCGTGATGGAGATTCCATACGCTCCCACGACTGAAGCCTGGGCGCTGCCCGACAGTTATTACAAGGAACTGGAGAAAGTGGCGAGAGAACAGGCGGAAGGGGCGGTCAAAAGCGCGGTCGAGCGGTTCAGGTCCGGAAAACCCGCGAAACTCGAGATCACTACGGAAATCATCAGCGGCTCCCCCAGAGAGGTAATCCTGGACGAAGCGAAAAGCTGGGACGCCGATTTGATCGTGCTCGGCTCGCACGGTTACAGCGGATGGCAGCGCTTCCTGCTAGGCTCGGTTTCACATGCCGTCGCCAATCATGCGCATTGCTCCGTCGAGGTCGTGCGTGAAAAACCGGCGCTGAAAAAATAGGACGGATGGGACATATGGGACAAATAGGACTTAGAAGTCCGTCCCATATGTCCTATCCGTCTTATTTTTTCAAGGAGCCTTCATGTGGCGTTGGGACGCCCGGAAACAATGAAAAGTTCGTAGTCCCGCCTTCAGGCGGAATAGTTTGGATTCACGGAATTGATCTTTACCCCAGGCTTCCGCCTAAAGGCGGAACTACGAACTGATTTTCTCAGGAGAAACTATGGCAAATCGAATGAAAATCCTCGTCGCTTACGACGGCTCGGAATGCGCCGACGCCGCGCTGGACGACCTGCGAAAGGCCGGTCTGCCAGCGGACGCGCAGATCAAAATCCTGTCGGTAATCGAACACTGGCTGCCGGCGCCCTCGGGGCTCCAGATAGTCGAGGGCATCGACAGAAATCAGGAGTATATGGCCCTCGCGCTGCGTGGCGGCGCGCGACTCGTATCCATGAAGCAGGGGGAGCCGGGATGGGACGTGAAGTCGGAATCCGCCGCGGGATCTCCGGCCACGGTAATCATCGAAAAAGCCGATGAATGGGACGCCGATCTGATCGTCGTCGGATCGCACGGGAAGTCGGCGCTCGGACGGTTCTTTTTCGGCAGCGTCTCGCAGAAGGTCTTGAATGAGGCGCGCCGCTCAGTGCGAGTGTCCAGAGGCCGGATCGAAGAACCCGACACCACTGTAAGGTTGATCATTGGCGTTGACGGCTCGGAAGACGCCGAAGCGGCGGTCGAAGCCGTCGCCGCGCGCAAATGGCCCGCCGGCAGCGAGGCGCGCATCGTCAGCGCCACCTGGGCCGCCCCTCAAATCAAATCCCAGCGCATGGTCGGTCCGATCACCAACTGGATCCTGGAAGAAAAGGCCAGGGTCAGAAAGATGGTCGATAAAGACATCCACAAGCTTACTGACGCCGGTTTGAAGACCGACGCCGTGGTGAAAGATGGAGAGCCAAAAAGCCTCTTGATCGCGGAAGCCGAAAACTGGGGCGCCGACTGCATTTTCGTCGGCGCGCGGGGATTGGGACGTGTCGAACGCTTTATGCTCGGCAGCGTTTCATCCGCGGTGGCCGCGCGCGCCCATTGTTCCGTCGAAGTCGCGCGCAGCCTGAAGGAACAATAGAACTGAATCCGAAATGGAAGTTTGGCCTGTTGTATCTTCCGCTTTTCCTGGCAACGCTCTTGCCGGCCGGAGGAACGCAGAAGCGCCGCCCCGGCAGGAGACGGCGGCGAATTATAAAAACGATGGCGGTTTGGCGCCTCGATCCTGGTTTTTGCCGCGGAAGTCGCAATTCCCGCCCAAAGAGCTTATTATCTCGCCAGGTCGTTCGAGAAACATTTCAATCAAGTGACGTAACAAATACAAGGTGTAAAGCCGCTTTATGTCTGAAGGTACCCAAGAACGCTGCGGGCAGTGTGGAGCGCCGCTCCTGCCGGGGCGACGCTTCTGCGTGGCCTGTCTCGCGCAAGTCCCCGGCGCGCGCGTGGAGCACGGTGACCGATTGACCGAGTTGATGCGAGAGATTCCCTCGACTCGCCGGCCTGACAAAACAATGGTCTTCGTCCCGGAGCTTCGCGAGGCGCGACTCAGGAAAGAGCGCCGCAACAGGCGAGCATTCATCGCGGCGATGATCAGCGTCATCATCATCGCCGCCGCCGGCTTCATAGCCTGGCGGACTCAGCAGCGCAATCAGGCGCAGATTCAATCGCAGCGGCGCGAGTCGATGGCGCGCCGCGACCTCGATTTATACTCCAGGGCTCTCGAAACCTTTTACGCCGATTTCGGCCGCTATCCCACGGTGAAGGAAGGACTCGGCGCGCTCGCCAGACAGCCCTCCACTCTCGCCGGCTGGCGCGGCCCATACATCGAAGGCGATTATTCGGTCGATCCCTGGGGCGTCGAGTATGTCTATCAGGTCATCAATGATGGGAAGGGTTACATCCTTTCCACCTATGGGCCGGAAGGAGAAGCGAGTGGGCGGGCTTTTCTGGAAGTCCATGTGGGAACCGCCGCGCCGAGCGCAAATCCTATGGCTGCGGAACCAGCTAAGCCATAATCGGCTTGATCCGAACCATCCCGCCTTTAGGCCAATGGCGTTAAGTTAACTCCAGTCTGGGGTTGAGCAAAAGAACCACGGGGATCACAGGGAACACGGGGAAAAACAGGAAAAGGCT
>DASUFM010000554.1:0-3728 GCA_036274535.1 Blastocatellia bacterium | reverse complement strand
AAACGATCTATGCCTGCCACGCTTTCAAGCAGCACATGTGGTGTCGCCATCCCGCCGCCTACGGCCACGCCCGCGACCATCCGCAGCATCTGCAGCGGCGTGATTGCGATGCCCTGCCCGATCGCGGCGGCGGCGGTGTCGTAATCACGCCACGCCGGGTCTTTCGGATTGACCTTCGCTTTCCATTCGCGGCTCGGCGGGATGCCCGCACGCTCGTTCGGCAGGTCTATGCCTGTGCGCCGGCCGAGGCGAAAGACAGCAGTCCACCTCTCAATCTTCTCGATACCCATCCTCAGACCGAGCCTGTAGAAGTAGCCGTCAGCCGATTTCACGATCGCCAGATGAATGTCCGGGCGCCCTAGATTTGACAGCGAACTCATCCAGTAATTACCTATCCTTAATCCGCCGTCTTTGATCCTTGAATCCTCCACCGTGATTACGCCTTCATTGAGCGCGGCGACCGCCATGAAGATTTTCCACGTCGAGCCGGTCGGATATGCGCCCTGAATCACGCGGTTGAAGAGCGGCCGATTTTCGTTCTCGTACAGACTGCGGATTTCTTCCTTATCGCCAATGGATTTTACGCGCCGCGAAAAATGGTTTGGGTCGAAGGCCGGGCGACTGACCATCGCCAGAATTTCACCGTTATTCGGCTCCATCACGGCGATTGCGGCTCGGCCTGCCGGCGCCAGATCGGCCTGTTCTTCAGCGATTTTCTGCAACTCGAAATCGAGCGTCGTGCGCAGGTCGCGGCCGGGGACCGGGTTGATGCGTTCTACTTCTTCATGTACCCGTCCGCGACTATCGACGATCACGATTCGCTCGCCGTCTTTGCCCGCCAGGATTTCGTTGTAGGCGCGCTCGATCCCGCTCTTCCCAACGACGTCCCCCATCCGGTATCCGTTTTCCCTGCTGTAAGAGCCTTTTTCAAGCTCACGTCCGCTGACTTCGCCAACGTAGCCAAGCGCATGCGCGGCGAAGGAGCCATAAACATAATGACGCTGCGGCGTCTTCTCGATGCGCAACTCCGGGTAATCGAACTGATGCGCGACAATCCAGGCGACATCCGCCGGCGAAGCGGCTTCCTTCACCACAATGGGCAGATGTTTCGGCTCGTACTTCGCCTCCTCGAACCGTTGCGCCAGCCAGTTACGATCGATGCCGAGCCGCGCGCGGAGCAGCTCAATCTCTTCTTCGACGCTCTTCAAATCCTCGCGGCTGATGACGACACTGTAAGAAGGCCGGCTGTCAGCCAGCGTAATTCCGTTACGGTCGAGAATTCTGCCACGCGGGGCTTTGAGCGGGAGCCGGCGCAGGCGGTTCTGCAGCGCCATCTCCGAGTAAGTTTCATAATTGACGACCTGCATCCAATACAGCCGCGCCACGAAGATAAGAAAAATGGTCAGGGCGATGAGACGCAGGACGTCCAGCCGCAGCCCTATTTGTCTGTCTTCCTCATATTCATCATAGCCACTTATAGATTTCATATACTGGCCGAAGAAGACGGGCGCCAACCGGCAGAATCCTGCCCTTTCAGCGCTCCCGGTGTCGAAACATGAGCCCCCTGTTCAAGAAGTGGCCTGCGCCTATCGCCGCTCACTCTGGTGACCTCCTGACACCTTGTTTAGAATCGCAATCCACGTGCCGCCCTGGAGACAAAGGTATTGACCGACTTTTCTGATAATGGATTGCCCTGGCAGAGGCTTGACTTCGACTTCGTCGCGGCTGAGGTGTGGCGGCGCTGGACAGCGTGTGGAAATTTGGAACATAAAGACTCGGCCTACAATGCTCGAGTCAGACCGCTGTCGAACGCGCCCGATCTGATTTCTTTCCTAGCGCCCATTTGAGGGTTTTGGCGGTGTCATAGGTCAATTGGCGCTGCGGCGGACATCGCCGGGAGCCTGGGCGACTTCATTTCTTTTCTCAACCGGATTGTCAACCAATGGCAGCTTACGCCCCCGCCACAAGCGCCCTTTCCTGATGTTGGCGACGGTAATGACAAATTGCCTGCCAACGCTAACGTTATCCAATATCCGCCGCAAGGCCTTATCTTCGAGCATCGGAGACGGAACACCCGCGCTTTGCAGTTCGGCTCGCAGACTGTCTAACGCAAAGGCGCCGCGGTCATAGACATCAGGGTAGACATGCAGGGCGCCGCTCTCAACAACCTGCAGATCATAGTTGATGTCTACCAGCAGCGGGTCTAGCGGAGCCGTGAGCCGCTCTTCGCCGTCTCTCAACTGAGCGATACGCGACTTTGTGACGGGCGGATTACGCGCCGTAAGGATCTTTTCCGCAAGATCGAACAGATCGCGCTTGAGCATCAGAATACTGCCGTGCGAAACGGCGCGACCGATGTCGTCAGCCTTCGTGGCTTCATGAATCATATAGCCAGAGCCCAGTGGAATCTTGATCTTGCCAAGGAGAGGGTGCTGATCGTTCGGCTTAATCTCCTCATGTTGCGCCCAGGCGCTGTCGGAAGGGATCCAGTGAGGATTGAAAATGATCGCCGTCGCCTCTCGCTCGCCAACCGGAACGGGAAAGGCTTTTTGGCCGATGCCAATTTGATAAACGCTAACCTCTTTGCCGTTCTGCCAGAGCGTCAGCAGGAAGGCCGGGGCGTTGACCGTAATCCGAATGTCAGGCTCTCCGGCGATAAGCATTGTTTTCCTGATTCTCCCCCCGGTCAGCTTGTCTGAACGCGCTGATTCGTCCGTACCTACCGAGCCGCCGACCGCGTCGGGACGAGCGACGATTCCGGCGTCTGCGCTCTTAGATGAGAGCGGGATTGCTTCGGTCACTCTCTTTGCGCCTCCAGAATAGGAAGCCTCCGCCCACACGTCGCCGGCGAAGTCGCGAGCGAGATTCAGTCGCGTCACGTATCTTCCGCTTGCCTGATCAACCGGAGTTGCGAGCGTTCGAAGCCCCAGATACGCCTCCTCTACTCCATCGGGGCGGCCCAGAATCCGTACGCGTTCGGCCCCCGGCGCCGTCACGGTCACCGTGACGTCATCCGCGGCGGCCATCTTCCACTGTCCGCGCCCCCGTTCGAGCGGCGAAATTTCGATCACAGGCGCCAAATCCTGTCGCGTACCTGCGGAATCGGCGCCTCCGCGGATTTGCTTACAAGTGTGCGTCACAAAGGCGAGCGACAGGGCTATTCCCGTCGTGACAATCTTTTTCATAAGCTCGATTTTGTAAGGAATACTTTGTTCATGCTCTCTTAATCATGTCCGATAACCGCTCACTTAACCTGAGACTAAGCGCTTGCGACCTTTGCGGATAAGTGGTTCGCCACGCAATTAACGATTAAACGAGACTTTGTCCATTGTGAGATCGGCGCTCAGCGCCGATCTCACAATGGACAAAGCTGAGCTTATCGTAAAGAGCAATCATTGTGCCCATGATATAGAGAGTGACAGGCGGCTGTGATGATCGCGCCGTCGGTGTTGAGCCCACAATCGGCGGCCTTCGCCTGTCTCTCCACACCTCCGTGGAAAGACGCCTGCCCCTATTGAAGTGTGGCGCCCGTCCACAACGCTGTCCCAGCCGTCCACAGAAAATCACCCTGGACTCGCCTCGTCCGGCTGTCCAACGCCTTTCCCTTACAAGACTTTATAGAATGGATCCCTTCTCGGCACGACGGTTGTAACTTACATAGGTGTCCATGATGAACACTCTACCTCAAGACTGGTGAGCCACGTTGGCAAGGGGAAATCGCTGTAAAT
>DASUFM010000553.1:0-6883 GCA_036274535.1 Blastocatellia bacterium | reverse complement strand
CGCTGCGTGTGATGGCGCCCCAAACTCCCAGCAGCGCCCGCCTGCGCGCCGGCGTAAGTGGGCCGTCGGCGCGCCATTGCCGCTCGATTTCGATCGCGTTGAAGTTGCGGTCTCGCAAAAAGGCGGCCTGGCTTCTGGTCGAGACTGAATTCGATTGGTTTGTCCGGTATAAGACGCTGATATTGTCGTCGTAGACGAATTTCGCTCCGGCGCGAGCGGCGTCCCAGGCAAATCTCGCGTCCTGAATGACGGGCAAATTCGAATGCCATCCCGGATGGCGATCCCGTAAAAAAGATCTGCGCCATAAGTACGCCGCAGTCGGACACCACATCTCCGTAAAGAACGCTATTTCAGGGTCGGCGTCGACGTCTTCTATTCGCCGGCGAACCTCCACCGTGGGCGCCCATGCGCCGTCCCTTTCTTCGAGCCTCCGCCATGCTCCGTAAACAACGTCGGCGCCGCTTTTTTGCAGAAGTTTTACGCGGTTCGCGAGAGAGCAGGGAAGGAGCAGATCATCCGCGTCGAGGTATAAAATGAAATCCCCTTCGGCCATTGACTCGCCATGACTTCTGGCCGCGCTGACGCCGCGATTGGGCCCGAATCCCGCGCGAATCCTGTCGCCGTATGATTCGATCACTCTGCGCGATCCGTCTGTCGATCCGTCGTCGATGACGATGATTTCGCAATCGCAATCGGTCTGATTCAACGCGCTATCGATCGTTTCGCCGACGACGCGCTCGGCGTTGTAACAGGGGATGATAATGGATACTGAGTCAGACACGGGTTCTTATTTTTTTCCGTTTCGCGAAGAGCCGGAGGATTCAATGATGTTCAGTAATTGACGCTCGGGCGGCGTCGCCAGACGGGAGACAATTTTTTTGTGCGCCCGCGACCCCATTTCTTTCCAGCAGCGCCGCCGCTCCCAGGCGCGCTCCAGCGCGCTTGCAAAGCCGTTGGGCGAGGGGCTCTCCGCGACAAAACCTGTTATTCCGTCTTCGACTAATTCGGCGTTGCCGCCCACGTCCGTTACAACGGCGGGCCGTCCGCAAACCATCGCCTCGGTTAACGCCAACGGCTTGCCCTCCGCGGCGGAACACATCAGCAGAATTTCGTTTTCGGCCCACACCTCGCGAATATTCTTGACATGTCCGTGTAGAAAAACTCTGTCTTGCAGGTTGAGGTAGCGAATCAGCTCGCGCAGATATCGTTCATCCGGTCCTTTGCCGTATAAATTCAATTTCCATTTGCGGCTCAGCCAGGGTTCCCGCGCCAGGATTTCCATGATTACGCTCTGACCTTTGACGACGCAGTCGAGTCGCGCAACCATCGCCATGGCGGCTTCTTCCGGCTGGGGAAACCGTTCCTGCTCCAACGCCGTTAAGTTCGGAGGATTGTCCAGGACGACGCCGTTATCGAGCGGCAGGCAGAGTTGTATGCGCGCTTTATCCAGATTCCTTTGTGATACGAACACGCAGGATGACGCGGCGCTGAAGAATCTTCTCGCCAGATCGAATTGTCCGTCCCGAAGAGAATAGACTTCATCGTTGTACTGAGAAATGGTTATGGACGGAATCCCCTTGCTCAGAATGTATTCGGGAAAGGTCGGCTCGCCCAGAAAATGATAGGTGCCGGAATCGCTGATCACAATTACATCCGGGGCGAAGCGCTCAATGAATTCAAGCTGCTTGCGGGGGTCCGAAATCTTGTGCTCGATTTTTCTCCACTGCCGGAGCAGGAAGTTCTGGTGGCGGCCGTCACGCCGCCGAAACCGCAATGCCGCCCCTCGCCTTGCGATGTCTTTGTATTCCTGGGCGGTTTGGGCGCCCCAGTCAAAAGTGCTGACAAGCACGTCGTGACCTTTTTCCAGCGCCATTCCCGCCGCCCGAAAATAAAGCAGATCGTTCGGCGCGAAGGGCGCAATGGAAAAAGAGAAGAATGCGATTTTCATACGAGCCAGATAATCAGGAGCCGCAGGGCCGGAACGCCCCGCGGCTTCCGGATTAAAGTACCGCTTCCTCCATGGCTTTAGCCACAGCCCGTACTTGTTGCTCGGTTAGCTCCGGGTAAATGGGGAGAGAAAGACAATTGCGGCTGAGCTCTTCGGAAGCTTTAAAATCTCCCGCTTTGTGACCAAGTGAGGAATAAGCTTTTTGCAGATGGATTGGCACCGGATAGTGGAGTCCGGTTTCGACTCCCGCTTCCAGCAGACGGGATTTGATCTGGTCCCGTCGGTCGCTCTCTATGACATAGCAGTGCCACACGGATCTGGAATCCTCAAAAAACGTCGGCAGCTTGACCGGCAGCCCTGAGAGTAACTCCGAATACATCCGCGCCTGTTGTTCTCGCAAACTGTTCCATTCGTCCAGCTTCCTGAGCTTGACGTTGAGAACGGCGCCCTGAATGCTGTCCATTCGATAGTTGTATCCGACCTCGTCGTGATAGTAGCGCTGGCTCTGCGCGTGATCGCGCAACGTGCGGGCTCGCGCCGCAAGGTCGTCGTCATTAGTGACAAAAGCTCCGCCCTCTCCGTAGGCGCCGAGATTTTTGCCGGGGTAAAAGCTGAAGCAGCCCATCAAGCCTATGCTGCCGGCTCGCTTGCCTTTATAAAAGGCGCCATGCGCCTGGGCGGCGTCCTCGACCACCGGAATGCCGTAACGGGCGGCTATTTGAAGGATCGGATCCATATCCGCGGGCTGGCCGTACAGGTGAACCGGCAAAATCGCCTTGGTTCGTTCGGTGATGGCGGCCTCCAATTTAGCCGGATCCATAGTCCTGCGCGCCGGGTCTATATCCACGAAGACCGGCTTCGCGCCCGCATAGCTTACCGCCCAGGTCGTGGCGACAAAGCTCATCGGGACAGTGACCACCTCATCGCCGGGCGCCACGTCCAGGCATAACATCGCCAGGTGCAGCGCGCTCGTCCCGGAGTTCACTGTCACGCAGTGTTTAACGCCGCAATAATCGGCGAACGCCTTTTCAAACTCAGCTGTTATTGGACCCTGCGCGAATCTGGTCGATTCGATTACGGATTCCACGGCCGCGAGAACTTCTTCCCGAAGGGTTTGGTATTGGGCTTTGAGATCGAGATACGAGATTTTATTTGTTGCCATAGTATTTCAGAACTAACGTTGTCAGAATTACGAAAACAGTTCAAATCGGATGAATTACGAGCGGATCATTTCTTTGTACAACGCTTCATAAGCGCGAACGAATTTATCCATGCCGAACAAACGCTCGGCGCGGGCTCGACCCGCCGCCCCGAATCTTGTGATGTCATTCGGGCTCGATAGAAGGCGGACCAGCGCCTGCCCCAGGTCGGCGTCACTGCCGGCGTTAACGAGTAATCCGGTCTCCCCGTCAACCACCTGCTCCGGCACTCCTCCGACTCGCGACGCGACTACCGCTCTGCCACAAGCCATCGCCTCCAGTATCGTGTAGGAAAGATTGTCGGCCAGGGTAGGCGATACGAAAACGTCAGCGGAGCACATCAGGGACGGCAGGTCTTTCTGGGCGACCATTCCGAGGGGAATGACGTTGGAAAAATTAGGTACGTAAGCTTCTCCGGCCACCGCCAGCACAGCCGATGGAAAGCGCGGCGCAACGTGATTGACAAAGGCCTCCGCCAGATGTCGCAATCCTTTGCGATGATTGATGCTCCAGGCTCCGGCGTAAGCGACGTGTAGAATGACGGGGCTTCCTTCAGGCAGGCCGAACCCGGAACGATTTGAAGCCACAGGCCGAAAATGGTTCAGGTCAATCCCGTTAGGTATGGTGGTGATCGAGAATTTGTTTACTTCCTGTTCTCGAAGCCGACCGGCCATCCATTCACTCGGCGCGACAATCCTCAGGCCTTTGGGGCATCGCCAATGGCACAATCGCTTCTCGACCCTGCCGCGAAAGTAAGGATTTCTCAGCAATTTGCGCCAGCCGCCTGATATCAGCGGGCAGGCCAGGCACCAATCGTTGTGATGGCAACTCCAGCAAGGGGTGTCCATGTTCCCGATCGGCCTGGGGTCATGGACCGTGAGGCAGACCGGGAATCGATTCGCGACGTCCGCGAGGATCGAATACGACAGATTGCCGTAAAACGAATGGCAGTGGACCACGTCGGGGCGAAATTCGGACAGCCCTTCCAGCACGGTCTTCGCCGTCTCATTTTCCGATCTGGGATAAAACTGTACTTCATGATTGTCGCGAAAGGCGCCGATGAGGTCCCACGCGCATCGAGCAGCTCCGCCTTCGTGGAGTTCATGAATGACCGCTACACGCATCTATTGATACTCAGTTGGCTTAATTTCGGACGGATCAGAGTGGCAAGGCTCCTTTGAGCGCTTTGAGCCAGGGGACCAGACGAATCCCGAATAACTGCTCAAGTCTGGCAGCCAGGAAATAGCCTCCAGGCTTAATGCTCCATCGACTCGATTTCAAGGCGCGCCGAAAAGCGGCGACGGCCTGATCTAACTGTCCGGCCTTGTAATGGGTTGCGCCTGCGTGGGTGTGTCCCGCCGCTATCGCGGCCGGCAAAGCGGCTCGGATGCGGCCCAATAACTCTTCCGCGTCTTTTTCATCGGCGGCGTTATCGCGAATTTCCCGTTGCGCCTCGTTCCAGGTGAGGCCGCATTGCAAATCCTCAACCTCTTTTTGTACCAGCCGCGAGATGTAGTCATTGAGTAAATAGAGGCCCATTTCCGAGGAAATCTCAACCATCCCAGCCTTCTCAGTCGCTTTTTTTATTCCCCAGCGAGCCAGCCGGTCCTGCTGCAAAAACATCGCGGGCTGGTCTTTTTCCATCGTAATTTCCATGTTGGCGTCATGCCGCCGGTAATAAACCATCGGCTCGGCAAAGTAGCCGACATCATAGACTGTGGCGAATACCGACCAGAGATAAAAATCGCCGACTCGCGGCATGCTCGGAGGGAAGTAGCTGATGCGCGTATAACATTCTTTTCTGGCAAGTCCGGTCGGAGCGCAAACAGGGCAATTTATAATGGATCGCTTCAACAACTCCCGGCCGCTGAGGATCCGATCCTGATCGCCGGGCCAGGATGTCCATTCCTCAACCTCTATCTCCTTGCCATCTCTAAGGGTCATGGCCGGACAGAACACATAGCCGACCTGCGGATTCTTTTCGAGAAGGTCGATATACCTTTGCAATACGTTCGGGCTGCGAAGGCAATCGTCCGCGGAAATCAGCCAGATGTAGCGTCCCCGAGCCATCTCGATCCCTTTGTTATAGTTTCGAGTATTGCCGAGGTTCGGCTCATTGCGCACATGGATCACTCGCGGGTCTTTGAACCCGGCCGCCACCTGCGGAGTATTGTCGGGCGAGCAGTCGTCCATAATGATTATCTCGAAGTCTCCGTAGGTCTGCGCGAGAATTGAGTTCACGCAGTCGCCCAGGAAGTGCGCGAGTTTGTAACAGGGGATGATGAAACTGACTTTGGGATCTCTACTGACCATATTTATAATCGCTGGTCGACTTTCTAAGCGACTTAAGCAGGGGGATAAGTCGAACCCCGAATAATCGCTCCAATCTCGAAGCGTAGATATATGCTCTGGGTTTAAGCGCCCGTGGGTTCAATGACAGTGACGAACGGAATGCGGCGACGGCTTTGTCAAACTGACCTTTCTGATAATAGTCGGCGCCTTTCCAGGCATGTCCGATAGCCAGGGCGTTTTTCCAGCCGTTGCGAATGAGTTGTAAAATTTCTTCGGCTTCCTTCTCGCTGGAAGCGTTCTCACGAATTTCCTTTGTCGCGGCGTCCCAGGTGCGGCCGTAAGGCGCATTCTCGATTTCCATATCCACGAGCCTCCAGGTGTACTCCCTGGTTAAACCGCGGTGGAAATCCGTAGAGACGCCCTGTATCCCCGCTCCTTCGATTTCCTTCTTGACCGTCCACAGGGCCCGCAGTCTTTCATCGAAAAGCGACGCCGGCTGCTCCTGAGCGGCTACCTTGTCCATGTTGGTGGAGTGCTGGCGATAATAAACCATCGGCTCGGCGAAATAGCCCGCGTCATATATGGAGCCGAACATCGCCCATAGATAATAATCAGAAGCTCTGGGCAGATCGGTCCGGAACAATCCTTTCCGGGCATAGCATTCTCTTCTGACCAGTCCGGACGCCGCAGGCACCGCGCAATAGTAGGCCGAACGCCTGACTATCTCGCGGCCGCTGATTATCTGATCCTGATCGCCAGGCCATGCGGTCCAGTCGTCTACGCCGGCCTCTTTGCCGTCCTGAAGAGACATCACGGGGCAGAACACAAAGCCGACCCCCGGGTTGTTGTCGAGCAACTCGACGTATCTTTGCAGAACATTCCGACTGCGAAGGCAATCGTCCGCGGAAAGCAGCCAGATATAGCGCCCGCGCGCCATTTCGATCCCCTTGTTGAAGTTTCGAATATTGCCGAGGTTCGGCTCATTGCGCACATAGATCACTCGCGGGTCTTTGAACCCGGCCGCCACCTGCGGAGTATTGTCGGGCGAGCAGTCGTCCATAATGATTATCTCGAAGTCTCCGTAGGTCTGCGTAAGAATTGAGTTCACGCAGTCGCCGAGAAAATGCGCAAGTTTATAACAGGGAACGACGAAACTGACTTTAGGATCCATTGAAACCTTCTTTACTTATAACGGGTAACGGGTAACGGGTCGGGTCCTAATGTTCTGAAATCACAATACTCCGGAAAATAAGTTTTTATATGTTTTACTTCTATATAACGAGAGTGTTCAGAGTACCGGCTTTAGCCCAATGGCGTTAAGTTAAGGCCCCGAAGTGGCGACAGCCTTTGGAGTGCGGGCGTTCGGGACCGCTTTGGTAGTCAACTTCGATTTTTCGACAATGATCAGAGAGAACCCACCGGGTCTTTCGTCCCCGAAGTGTGT
>DASUFM010000552.1:0-5133 GCA_036274535.1 Blastocatellia bacterium | reverse complement strand
GCACAGAGTAAAACCCTCAGTGATCTCTGTGTTCTCTGTGGCTAAATCCTTCCGCAATCCGCAATCCGCAATCCGCAATCCGCAATCCCTACTTCTTACTCAGAAATTTCCTGATGCTGTCCTGACAATCGGGAGTTTGCCGCGCGATGATGTTCAAATCCACGCCGGCGCGGATGGCCTGTTCGAAGCTCATGGAATCGATCTGATAGAATAGTCGCTTCGTCAGCATCAAGGCCGAGGCGCTCAGTTGAGAAATTTCGGCCGCATACTTTTCGACCTCGGATTCAAAATCGGCGTCGTCGCAGACGCGATTGATGAATCCGATTACGGCGGCCTCATCAGCCGAGAAGGCTTTGCCCGTCGCCAGGATTTCAAAAGCGCGCTTTTCGCCGAGGTTGCGCCGCGCGATTGACATGACAATGGCCGGGACGAATCCGATCCTGACTTCGGTGTAACAAAACTGGGCCGAGCGCGCGGCGATGACCAGATCGCAGGCGGATGCGAGCCCCGCGCCGCCTGCCAGAGCCCGTCCGTGAACGGCGGCGATAACGGGTTTCTTCAACCCGCGCATGGTCAGGAAAAGATCGGCCATCCGCGACGCGCCTTCCAGATTTTCGAGGACTGACGCCTGCGCCGATTTTTCGATTTGGGCCAGGTCGGCCCCGGCGCAGAAATCCTTGCCCGCGCCGCGCAGAATAACGACGCGGCTTTGATCATCGGCCTCGGCCTCGATCATTGCGCCGCGCAATTCCGCGACGATCCGGTCATTGAGGGCGTTGCGTTTGTCCGGACGGTTGAGCGTGACGAACGCGACGTTGTTTTTGACTTCGTAGACGATCTCTGTGTACTGGCTCATCGTTCAACTTTTCCGCCTGTTCCATTATTTACGTCCATCTCTCGTTTTTCGTCTCCCTGTTCGATGACGCCGCACTTGTTTTTGAAATTGAGGAGCTTCGCCGTGATCGTGCCTTTGGACGTTCTGGCCACGAGTCGCAGGGGAGTGCGCTTGTCGTCGTCGCTCACCCACATGCTCATTTCGCCCTTGAGCTTGCTGAACAAGCGGCCCGGGCCAAAGAGCTTCGGTTCGAGCCTGACGGTTTTTACTTTTCCGCACTCGGTTTTGAGGCTCTCGCGTTTGCCGACGAGGATTTCAAACTTGTAGTTCGTTTCGTCGGCGCTGACGGGAAAAGTCAGCGTCTGGCCCTCTTTCAGCTTTTGCAGCCGCACGAAGTAAATTGCTGAAAGCAGGCTGAGCGTCCCATCCTCGCGCGGCAGAAGCTTGGCGCGCCGCGCCGCCGGGTTGTTCGCATCAAACGTCAGGTAATTGACCTGCTGTTCGGCGGGGGCGTAGACGGTCGACTGGATGATATGCTTATTTCCTTCCCTCATATCCTTGACATTAGCCCGCGCCGAAAAATCGCGCATATCGACCAGCGTTTCGAAACGGTAATTCGCGTCGAAGCCCAGCATCGAGACGAACATGCCTTTCGATACGGCGGTCGCGCGCAGGCGCCAGAGCTGTTCGTCGGGCGAAGGGCGGAATTCCATGTTCAGTCCTTCAATCCATTGGGCCGTGGAAACAGGGTCCGGCATTTTCTGTTGATCCTCTGTCGCGGGCGCCGTCAGGCCGGAGTCCTGAGGAGGCGCGACCGCGCCCAGATTCTCGAACGTCAGGACGCCGAGTGAAGCGTAGATCGGAAAGCGCGAGATCCTGACTTCGTATTCGAGCTTTTCGCCCGGCGGAATTGGAAAAGAGTCCTTAAAATCGCGGCGCAGAGGGGCGACAGGGCGCTCCGGCGTCGCCGCGGGGCCGCCCGCCGCTCGTTCTTTGCCTGCCTGCTCTTTCGCCTGCCGGGCGGCGGCCCGGCAGGCGCCGAACTGCGCAAGAAAGGCCGTCATCAGCAGTGCAGTGATAATGATTCTTTTCATACGGGCTCCGGATAGTCAGCGCCGCGAGCGGCGCTGACTAAAAGAAGAAGATTCTCGCCGCTTTCAACGACAGGACTCCAATGACGATCACGAGGCCGATTGCGGCGCGGTATTCGCGGTGACGCAGGTATTGCCGCGGGTCGAATCCACGCGCCGTCCCGTTTCTGTAGGGAGTCACGCGCGGTATGAAGAGCGGGACATTGGCCGCCCAGCCCTCATAATCGCCGGCGAAGAGTCTGCGCATGTGAGCGGCCTCGGCCCGCATAACCGGCGCATAAACCGCGAGGAAGAGCGCCATCATCCACACGCCCAGCCACAAACAGCCTCCACACACGGCGCATCCCGCCGCCATTACGAAGCTGCCGAAATAGAGCGGGTTCCGCGTGAAGGCGTACGGACCGCTCACCGCCAATTCAGCGTTCTTCCGCAGATGGCCCGAAGCCCATGCGCGAATGCCCGCTCCGAACAAGGCGATCGGGGCGCCAATTGCGAGCGACATCCACGTCGGTCTGGAAAAAAAGACGAAGAGGATAGCCGTGATGAATCCGGTCGGCACTCGCAGACGCTGTATCAAACTTTTATATGCCATATTTCATGAAGATCCAGGATTGAGGATCGAAGATCGCCGATCTTCAATCTTCAATCCTCAATCCTCGATCTTCGATCTTCCATCCGCAATCTCTTTTCGATCCCCCGCCACACGTCCTCGACAGGGATGTTCATGCACGAGGTGTGGCCGCAACTGCGGCGATGACAATCGACGCGACAGTCGAGATCGAAGCGTTCTATGACGACGTCGTCCGGCGCGAAAGGCCCGTTGCGGCGCGGCGCCGTCGGGCCGAAGATGGCGACGATCGGCGTCCGGGCCGCCGCCGCGATGTGCATCGGCCCGGTGTCGCCGCCGATGAAGAGCTTCGCGCTTCGCGCCAGCGCGAAGAATTGCTTTAGATCGGCGTCGAGCGGGATCGCCGCGTTCGCTCGCGAATGGCCTGCCACCGATTGCGCCAGATCTTCCTCGCCGGGTCCGTACGTCACGACTGAACGCATTCCGTAAGTTTCCCACAAACGATCCGCGATTGCGCCGAAGCCTTCGGCGCCCCAGAGCTTGGTCGGCCAGCCGCCGCCGGGATTGAGGATCGCGCAGCGCCCGTCGAATCGTCCTAGCTGCTCTTCGGCGAAACGTTCTTCATCGCCGGACAGCGCGATCGGGAACTCGTATTCGCCGGACACGTCACAGCCGAGATGTTCGACGAGTTTCAGGTTTTTTCTGATCACGTGATCACTGTCATCGACCGCCACGCGCTCTGTCAGCATAAAAGCGCTCGCCGGTTCGCGCAAAGCCTCGCGGGCGAACCCGATGCGGCGCGGGACTCTGGCCAGCCGCGCGACCATCGCCGATTTGAGCAATCCCTGAAAATCGAGCGAAAGGTCGAATCGCGCGTTGCGTAATCCCGCCATCGCCTTGCGGATCGAGAGCTGCGTCTCCAGGTTCATCAGGCTCTTCCGCCAGCCGCGCAAGTCGAGTTCGATCAATTCGTCCAGAATCGCGCACCCGCGCAACAGTTTCGCCGCTCCGCCCTGCTCGACGGCCCAGGCGATGCGCGCCTCGGGCATCGAACGCCGCAACGCCGCAAGCGCGGGAAGCGCATGAACGACGTCGCCGATGGCGCCGAGCCTGACAATCAGAATCCGCATAAATTTTTGAAGGAGCGAAGGGGTGAAAGGGTGAATTGGTGAGGGAGGGGGTGATCGGAAAATTGACGCCTTTTCACTTCTTCACCCTTTCACCCCTTCACCTATTCATCTCTTCGTTCAAGAGAACCCATTTCACGGCGTCCAGCAAATCTTCCGCGACGTGATCGGGCTGCCGCGGCCAATGCCGGCGATCAGTCTCATATTCTTCACGTCCGAAACCAGTCATAATCATCACGCCGCGCGCGCCCGCCGCATGGCCGGCCTGAATGTCACGATAGCGGTCTCCGATTACATAGCACCGGTTGAGATCCAGATTGAAATCCCTGGCGGCCATCTCGGCCAGACCGGGCCTGGGTTTGCGGCAATTGCAATCGAGGCGATAAGGAGGCGATCCGTAATCCGGGTGATGCGCGCAATAATAGATCGCGTCGAGCCACGCGCCTTGCAATCGCAGCGATTCCCGCATCAGTTCGTGAATCTCTGTCAGAGTGGCTTCAGTGAAATAATCGCGCGCGATGCCCGATTGATTGGTCAGCACGATGGCCTTCCAACCCGATTGATTGATCAATCGCACAGCCTCGGCCGCGAAACTGTAAAGCCGAAATCGCTCGGGCAAAGTGATGTGCCCGTCTTCGACATTCAACGTTCCGTCACGGTCCAGAAATATGGCGCGATTAGTCATAGGGAAAGGGAGTGGGGAGCGGAGATTGCGGATTGCGGATTGCGGATTGCGGATTGCGGATTGATTTGATGAATGCCCGTGAATCCATTACAGAAGAAGGGCGCCAGCAATCGGAGCGGGACTTACCAAAGATCGGAAATCCGCAATCCGCAATCCGCAATCCGCAATCTCGCTTTACTGCTGTTTGGCCTGCGCCTCGGAGTCGTCAATGACGACTTCGACGCGGCGGTTCATCTGGCGGCCGGCGGCCGTGCCGTTTGTAGCTACGGGTTTGGTTTTGCCGAAGCCGGTGACGGCCTTGATGCGTTCGGATTTGACGCCTGCCGACGTCAGGTAATCGCTCACCGATTGGGCGCGGCTTTGCGATAGTTTGTTGTTATATTCGTCGCTTCCGACCGAGTCGGTGTGGCCCTCGATTTCGAGAGTCAACTGGCCGGGGTAGGCGAGCAGGATACCGGCCAGTTTGCTCAGCTTCTCTTTCGCGGGCAGTTTGAGAGTGGCCCTGCCGGTGTCGAAGAGCACGTCGCCGAGATTGACGATGAACCCGCGAGTTTCGCGTTTCGTGTCCAGAATCTCGGAGAGGGAGACATAAAGTTTTTGCAGCGCGGCGTCGCGTTCGCGCTTGGCGGCTTCGGCGGCCTGTCTGGCGCGTTCGGTTTCGGCGCGGGCGCGTTCGGTTTCGAGCCTGGCGGCCTCCGCGCTGGCTTTGGCGGCGAGTTGCGCGGCTTCGGCCTGGCGAGCCGCTTCTTCGCGACGGGCCCGCTCTTCGGCGGCGGCGCGTTCAGCCTTCTCGGCTTCGGCCTTGGCCGCCTCGGCCCTTGCCCTGG
>DASUFM010000551.1:0-8653 GCA_036274535.1 Blastocatellia bacterium | reverse complement strand
AGGCGTCGACCGGGCGCCCGTCCTTCCTGCGAGTGTAGATCACGTCGCGGACCAACTTCGAATCGTCTGTCATCGCCAGGCATCGCATGGTGATCGTGCCGTCGCAGTTGCGAGTCAGGCTCCAGTCCTCGCGGCCCCGCTCGCCTCCCGTCGATTTCTTGCGGTAAGAGAGACGCCCGTATTGATATTTGAGATTTGACATCCTAAGGCCCAAAAAGAGGATCGAGGATGGAAGATGGAAGATGGAAGATGGAAGATGGAAGATGGAAGATGGAAGATCACCCTGCGCGCAATGAGGCGATCTCCCATCCTAGCCCCTCAATCTTCAATCTTCAATCTTCAATCCTCAATCTTCAATCCTCAATCTTCTACTCTCTTGATCTACCGGCAGCCGCCGACCGCTCTGCTGAGCATTCCCGCAATGTCGTCAACCGCCGAACCGTCGCGGTTCATGTCAAACATCGAGGACAAAGCGCCCAGTAATCCCTGGTTTCCACCTGTCTGCTGAGCCGCGGCGCCAAGTTCTCTCGGCAGATCGCTCGCGCCTATTCCCTGCTCGCGTCGCGCGCGTCCGAGCGCGCCCATCACGATCGGCGCCAGCATCAGCAGCAGCGGCCCGACTTTGCGCAGATCGATTCCGCTGGCGTTACTGACGCCGCGTTCGACGGCGCCTTCCTGCGCGCCGAATATGTGACTGAGAATGCCTTGTCCACGGCCGGATAAATAATCATCTAGAAATCCGCCCAGATCGTCCAGGATGCTGCCGTCATGGTCGCGATCGAGCGCGGAGATCAATGACGATGCGCCAGCCTGACTTGCGCTGCTGTTCGCCAGTCCTCCCAGCAATAATGGCAATGCGGCTTGAATGGCGCTGATCGTCGAATCCTCGTCCGTTCCCAATTTCTGGCTGATCTGTTTGACAGTATCGCTGTTCAACGCGTTATCCAGTATTCCCATTAAATCCATTTTTCACTCCTCTTCGGAAAATAGGACGAATAGGACAAATAAGACGCATAGGACCTATTTGTCTTATTTGTCTTATTCGTCCTATTCGTCCTATTTTCATAATTTCAAATCGCGTCCGGGTGATTGTGATTTACCTGTTAGCGCAACTATAATCCCGGTAGCATTTACCTGCAAAACATATTCCTGATCATCAGAGATTTGATTCAAGACATGAAGCTTGAAGCTGATAAAAGACTCGGCCCCGTCGCATCGCGCCATATATACGAAGTTTTGGGCGGGGCTTTTGGCGAGGCCTCGGGCAAGACTTCGGCCGCGATCGCTTACATAGCGCTTCTGGCGATCGTCGCCGTCGCCGCGCCCGGTTTCTATTCGCTGGCCAATCTGCGCGACCTGGCTGTCGGCAATGCGCCGGTGTTGATAGTGGCGATCGGGATGACGATGGTCATTCTGACCAGGCAGATCGACATATCCGTCGGGTCGCAATTCGCCGTTTGCAGCGTGGCCGCCGGCCTCATCGCCAAGATGCTGGCGAAGACCGGCGCCCCGATCGTCACAGTCTTCGTCGTGATAGCGCTGGTTGGATGCCTGTTGGGAGCGATCAACGGCGCGCTGGTCGCGCGATTGAACATCCCTTCCATAGTGGCCACGCTGGCCGTGATGGTCGCGATGCGCGACGGATTGCGCTGGGCGACCGAAGGCAGATGGGTACAGGACCTGCCGCGCGGATTTCAGTGGTTCGGACTCGGGCAATCGATCGGACAGTTTGCGATCGTCGCAGCGTCAATCGGGATTTTCGCCGCCTTCGCATGGGGATTGAAGAATCTCGCGGCGGGCCGCGCATTGTACGCCGTAGGCTCCGACGCCGAGGCGGCGAGGCTGGCGGGCATCGAACCGCGGCGCGTGATCCTGGGAATCTTCGCGTTGATGGGCGCGTTAACGGGCGTCGCCGCGACGCTCGATTCGATCCGATTCACGGACATTCAAAGCAACGCGGGCGTCGGACTCGAACTGAAGGCGATCGCCGCGGTCGTGGTCGGCGGGACGGCCATCAACGGCGGGCGCGGCTCGCTCGCCGGCACGCTCATCGGCGTCGCGCTATTGGGCACAATCGGGACGGCGCTTACTTTTCTGGGCGTCAATCCGTATTGGGAGAAAGCCATTCAGGGCGCGATCATCCTTGCGGCGGTCGCCTCGGATGTGGTCTTCGCGCGCGCCCGCCGGCGGCGCCAACTTATGATGGGAGCGGCCACGAATATTCACGAATAGGAGCAAAGGGTTGAAAAACGAAATAGCCATCATTAGGAAAGAGATTCGTGTTCATTCGTGTTCATTCGTGGCTGGCGCCTTCAGAAAGGAAGCTCAAGCGGCATGACGCCATCACTCGCGTTCGCGACCGAAGAGCCTCTATGGCGCCGGGCCTTCCCTAACCACGAATGGGCGCTGGTGGCGATGCTTTTAGCGGAAACGGTCATCTTCGCCTTCATCGGCGACAACTTTTTCACCAGCGCGAACGGCTTCGAGATCGTCAGGCTGAGCGTCGAGGTCGGGCTGCTGGCGATGGCGCTGACGCCGGTGATCGTCACCGGCGGCATCGATCTGTCGGTCGGTTCGATGATGGGCTTGTCGGCCATTGTCTGCGGCTGGCTGTGGCGCGACGCCGGCCTGCCGATCTGGGCGAGCGCGGCGTTGACCCTGGCGTTGGGGCTGATCGGCGGCGGGTTGAACGCGCTGCTGATCGCGAGGTTCAACCTGCCGCCGCTGATCGTCACGCTCGGGACGTTTTCGCTCTTTCGCGGGCTGGCCGAAGGAATAACGGGCGGCGTGGACAACTACACCGGGTTCCCGCAACATTTTCTCTTTCTCGGACAGGGTTATCTGTTCGGCGTCCTGCCGCCGCAGACACTGGCGCTCGTCGCTGTCGCCGCCTTTTATTACCTGCTGCTTCACCGCACTGTCATTGGCCGCGGCCTTTACGCCATAGGCTTCTCGGCGGATGGCGCGCGATACGCAGGCGTTCCCGTGGCGCGCCGGGCAGGACTCGTCTATCTGCTCTCAGGATTGGCCGCGAGCATGGCGGCGGTAATCTACATAGCGCATTTGGGCCAGGCGAAATCGGATGCGGGGACCGGCTACGAGTTGATGGCGATTACGGCGGTCGTGCTCGGCGGGACTTCCATCTTCGGCGGGCGCGGCACGCTCTGGGGCACGGCGCTCGGACTGTTCGCCATAGTCATCCTGCAAAATGGATTGAGACTCGCCGATCTGCCCGCCGAATTGTCGGGAATCCTGACCGGGGCCTTGCTGGTCATCACAATCTGTGTCGATCGTTTCCTGGGAGCGAGGGCCTCACGAGCCGCGGCCGCCAGCGGAACGACTGATTTGGAAGGCAGGCGCGCAGGGACGCCTGCGCTCCCAGAGGAAATCGAAGTGAAAAATTCTCAAGTCGCAATTCTCAGCGCGGTCATTCTGGCCGCCGCCTTGATCGTCGCCGGCAGCAACTGGATGCTCGTCCGCTCAATTAAAGACGGCGGAGACGGGTCGAATAACAGCGCGGCCGCGCCTTCATCCGTTCCGGCCAAACGACTGACCGTGGCGATGATGCCGAAGGCCAAGGGCGATCCGTACTTCGTCAGTTGCCGCAAGGGCGCCGAAGAGGCGGCGCGCGAACTCGGCGTGGACCTGATCTGGGACGGCCCGACCGATCTGGACCCGGCAAAGCAGAACGAAGTCGTCGAGGGCTGGATCACGCGCGGAGTCGATGTCATCGCGGTGAGCGTCGAAAACAAAGAGGGGATTTCGACCGTGCTCAAGAAAGCGCGCGAGCGAGGCATACGAGTGCTGACCTGGGACGCCGACGCGCAAGCTGACGCGCGAGACTTCTTCATCAACCAGGCCACGCCGCAAGGCATAGGCTACACGCTGACCGACGAGGCCGCGCGCGTCATGGGAGGCAAAGGCGAATTCGCGATCATCACGGCGTCCTTAAGCGCCGCCAATCAAAACGAGTGGATCAAACACATCAAGGCGAGGCTGGCCGAAAAATACCCCGGCCTGAAACTCGTGGCCATTCAACCGAGCGACGGCGACCGCGCCCGCGCCTTCACTGAAACGCAGACCGTCCTGAAAGTCCATCCGAACGTGAAATTAATCATGGGCGTCGCCGCTCCCGCGGTTCCCGGCGCGGCCGAGGCCGTCAAACAATCAGGCCGCAAGGACGTCAAGGTCATCGGACTATCGCTGCCGAACCTCTGCAAGCCTTATGTCCACGACGGCGTGATCGAAAGCGTCGTGCTGTGGAACACGCTGGACCTCGGCTACCTGACGGTCTACGCGGCCAACGAACTGGGCGCCGGAAACCTGAAGCGCGGCGCCGGAGAATTGAAAGCCGGCAAGCTGGGGCCGATCGAAGTGCGCGAAGCCGACGTGTTGCTCGGCGCGCCGTTTATTTTCAACAAGACGAACATCGATCGCTTCGATTTCTAAATGGAGATTTTGATGATTGACACTTTGCCCGACACAATTTCGGCTGCGCAAAAGCCCTCCGGCCACTTCGCGCCCGCGATCGAAGCCCATGATCTGGTCAAAATATACGGCGGCAAGGTCCGCGCTCTCGACGGATTGAGTTTCACGGTCGAAGCGGGCGCGATCTTCGGGCTGCTGGGCCCCAACGGCGCGGGTAAATCGACGACGATAAAAATCCTCAATACCCTATCGCGCCCCGACTCCGGCTCAGCGCGGGTCGCGGGCTTCGACGTATTGCGCGAGCCGGAGCGCGTACGCCGCGCCATCGGCTGCGTAGCGCAGAAGTCCGGAGTCGATCCGGAAGCCACGGGCCGCGAAAACCTGACGCTGCAGGGCCGCATTCATGGCCTTCGCGGGCAGGACTTGAAAGACCGCGTGAACGAGTTGCTCAAACGTTTTCGTCTGAACGAAGCGGCGGACTCCGTCGCCCGCACTTACTCCGGCGGGATGCAGCGCAAGCTCGACATAGCGATGGGTCTCGTCCATCGCCCGCGAGTGCTTTTCCTGGACGAGCCGACTACCGGCCTCGACCCCGAAGCGCGCGCGGGCCTCTGGGAGGACATCTCGCGGCTGGCGAATGAAGACGGTATCACGGTGCTGTTAACCACGCACTACCTTGAAGAAGCCGACCAGCTGGCGCGCCGGCTGGCCATCGTCGATCGCGGCAAGCTGGTCGTCGAAGGCACGCCCGATCAATTGAAAGGCGAACTGCTCGGAGACGCCATTCACATAGAATTCGGGCGCCCTGAAGCCGAAAGCCATGTGCGCGAGGCTCTGGCCCCGTTGAACGGATTGAGCGAAATTCTGGTGGACGGCCATTCGCTGCACGCGAGGGCCGCGGAAGGAGCGACCGCGGTTCCCGGAATGCTCGTCGCGCTCGAATCGAAAGGGCTGAAGGTCGCCTCGGTCAAAGTCGCGCGACCTTCACTCGACGACGTCTACCTGCATTATACCGGCCGAACCTTCAGCGAGGCCGACCAACCCGATCGAAAAGGAGGGCGATGAATTTCTTCATTCACTCAATGATTATGGCCCAACGGCATCTGCGTAATTTGTCGCGGCAGCCGTGGTGGCTGGTGATCTCACTGGTTCAGCCCATACTCTGGCTGCTGCTATACGGCCAGCTCTTCAAACGCGTAGTCGAGCTGCCCGGCTTCAACGCCAGTTCCTACATCAGCTTCGTCACTCCGGGAGTGGTTATTATGTCCGCGCTGTTCGCCGGCGGATGGAACGGAATGGGCGTGATCATGGATATGAATCAGGGCGTGATGGATCGTCTGCTGGTCTCGCCGGTCAATCGCGCGGCGATCATTACAGGCCGAATCCTTTCGATGTCCATTACGAGCGTAGTTCAATCTCTGATATTGATTACGCTCGGCTACGCGACAGGCGCCAGATTCGCCGGCGGAGTCGTCGGCATTATCGTTCTGTTCATCTGCGGCATGCTGCTGGCCGCGCCATTCGCCGCGCTGTCCATCGCGCTGGCGCTCCTGGTTCGCAAACCGGAATCCGTCATCGGCGCGTCGAATTTCATACTGATGCCGCTGATGTTTCTCTCCCCGATCCTGATGGCCAGGAACGTCATGCCTGATTGGATTCAATCAGTCTCCAGATTCAACCCCGTGAACTGGAGCGTCGAAGCCGCGCGCGCGGCCCTGGGCGAGCATACGGACTGGAATTTCGTGCTGCTGAGAATCGGCCTTTTGCTGGTTTTCGCCGCCGTCAGCGCGGCGCTGGCGACGCGCGCTTTCAGGGCTTATCAGCGATCGGCCTGAATGGGGCTTATAGGGCTTATGGGGCCTATGGGGCCTATAAGCCCTAATCTATTTCCACGATCAAATGTTCGGATCCCAAATCTCGCGAAGATTGAGCGTGAACCCTGGCAGTTCGGGATCGGCCGAGACTTCAGTTATGTCTTTCAATTGTTCAACGGCGACATTAGGACGATAGACATGGACTGTGCGTGTTTCGGGATCGATCAACCAGCCGAGTCGCAGTCCGCAGTCAATATACTCTTCCATCTTGGCCTTGATAGTATCGAGGTCATCGCTAGGCGAGCGCAATTCAATCGCAAAGTCAGGGCAGAGCGGCAAAAATCTCTTCTTCTCTTCCAGCGTCAGTTCCGCCAGCTTTGATTTTTCCACCCAGGAAGCGTCTGGCGCGCGATCTGCGCCATTCGGCAATCTGAACCCGGTTGAAGATTCGCCAATTCTGCCTGTCCCATCCTGCTTCGACCAATTCCCCAATTGACGGTTGATTTCGGCATTCCTATTGCCGGTTTCCCATCCTGTCGGCGGCATAATGATTACCTCTCCATCCGATGTGCGTTCGAGACGCAGATCCGGGTTCTGCCTGCAGAGCTCGTAGAAAAGGTCCTCAGTCGATTTGAGCTGATAGCCATATTTGCTCATAAATGTCGCCTCCCATTGATGGCTGATTCTAACACAGCGTGTCCGCCAATCGACGCTCATTATGAATAGGCCAATATAGACTTAATTGTAATTATACAGAGGCGAATGCCTTCACCAAACGATAAAGATACTCCTGGCCTTCGTAAAATGCTTTCACGCCGATGCGCTCATCCCTGCCGTGGGCGCGGCTGTCGTCGATGTCGCCGAAAATCCCCGACGTTCCATAAACCGGAATGCCCGCCTTGCGCAGATAAAGGCTGTCGGTCGCCCCTGTGCTCATTATCGGAACGACTGGCGCGCCGGGCCACATCTGCTGCGTTACGGTTTCGATCGGCTTCATCACATCGGCCGCGAGCGGCGACGGCGGGCTGGGTTTCGGCTCGCGGATGGGAGTGATAGTGACCCGGCTGTCATTGACGACTTTGACCAGAGTTTCGCGCGTCGCTTCGGCGGTCTCGGTCGGCAGGATGCGGCAATTGACAGTGGCGCGCGCGGTTTGCGGCAGCGCGTTTTCGGCGTGCCCCGCCCGCAGCATCGTCGCCACGCAGGTCGTCCGCATCGTGGCGTTGTAGGCCGGAAACTTTTCAAGATAAGCGGCGCTGCGCGCGTCCGGCGGATTCTGAATCACGCCCTTCATCGCCGCCGCGGTTTCTCCCGATTCGATTTCCGAGACGCGCCCGAAATAAGCTCGCGTGACTTCGTTGAGATTGACCGGGAAATCAAAAGCGGCGAGACGCTGCAGGGCGGCGGCCAGATGATAGATCGCGTTGTCTTTTACGGGCCGCGAACTGTGACCGCCTTTGTTTTTCACTTCCAGCAGAAAGCTCTGATAGACCTTTTCGCTCGCCTGCACGGCGTTAAAGAGTTTCCTGCCGCCGCGCGTCGCGCCGCCTCCGCCTTCGTTGATTCCGAACTCGGCCTGGATCAATTGAGGGTGATTCTTCAGCAGCCATTCGACGCCGTTGTAATCGCCGCCTTCCTCATCGGCGGTCAGCGCGACGATGACGTCGCGGTCCGGTTTGAAACCTTCCTTTTTGAAGCGGATCAGATTGGCGACGAAGATCGCGGCCATCGCTTTATCGTCAGACGTCCCTCGTCCGTAATAGTAGCCGTCCTTTTCCAGGAACTTGAACGGGTCGAACGACCAGTCTTCGCGCTTTGCCTCCACGACGTCCAGATGGGCGAGCAGCAAAATCGGCTTACGCGCTCCCGTTCCGCGCAAACGCGCCACCAGATTTCCCTTGCGTGGATGCGGCCCCAGAACTTTTACGTCTTCATCGGGGAAGCCTGCGGCCCTCAAACGCTCGGCCATCGCCCTGGCCGCGGCTGTGGTGTCGCCCGCTGAATCGGTGGTGTTGATTTCGATCAGTTGCTGGAAAATTTCGCGCGCGAGTCTCTGGTTTGCGGAAAGATCCGCGGGTCCGGTCTGAGCCATAGCCGCGCCCAGCGCGATTGCGACGCCCAAAGAAGCCAACAAGATTTTGATCAATTTCATAGACTGGATGATTCTCCTCCTCAGAAAGTCAGTTCGTAGTTCCGCCTTCAGGCGGAAGCCTGGGGTAAAGATCAATCCCGTGAATCCAAACTATTCCACCTGAAGGCCAATGGCGTTCAGTTAAGGCCCCGAAGTGGCGACAGCCTTTGGAGTGCGGGCGTTCGGGACCGCTTTGGTAGTCAACTTCGATTTTTCGACAATGATCAGAGAGAACCCACCGGGTCTTTCGTCCCCGAAGTGTGTGGGATCCAGGATGACT
>DASUFM010000550.1:0-3561 GCA_036274535.1 Blastocatellia bacterium | reverse complement strand
AGTTAGTGTCTGACTGACACCTGACACCTGGAACCTGGAACCTGAAAAATTATGTCGAATAGCAATAAGCCAATCAAAGCCTTCGTTGACCGGATCGAATCAGGTTTAGCGGTGATCCTGCTCAGCGACGGCAGCGGCGTTCAATTCGACATGCCGCTCAAATATCTGCCGCCGGGAATCGAGGCGGGCGATCATCTGGCGATCACGTTTCAGATCGATCCCGAAAGCCGTGAGGAGACGCTCCGGAACATAGCGGAATTGAAAAAGCGGCTGACCGAAGACAGCGATCCTCAACAAACCGAGTTCAAATTATGAATGAACCGATCAGTTACAAAGACGCAGGCGTCGACATTGACGCGGCGAACCGAACGACCGAGCGAATCAAAAAGCTGGCGCGTTCGACATTCAATGAACACGTCCTTTCCGAAATAGGCGGTTTCGGCGGGATGTTCAACGGCGTTTTCCCGGACACACGCGAGCCGGTTCTGGTCTCGAGCTGCGACGGAGTCGGCACCAAGCTGAAAGTGGCGTTCGCCACCGGCGTCCATAACACGATCGGCCACGATCTGGTATCGCACTGCGTCAACGACATCCTGGTTCAGGGCGCCAGGCCGCTCTTCTTCCTGGATTACATCGCCGCTGGCAAACTCGATCCCGGGATAGTCTCACAGGTCGTCGAAGGGCTGGCGGCCGGCTGCCGCGAGAGCAACTGCGCGCTGCTCGGAGGCGAAACGGCCGAGATGCCCGGACTATACGCCGACGGCGAATACGACCTTGCGGGCTTCATCGTCGGCGTGGTCGACCGTCACAGGATCATCAACGGCGCGCGCATCACGGAAGGCGACATCGTGCTCGGGTTGCCGTCGGAGGGCCTCCACACCAACGGGTATAGCCTGGCGCGCAAGCTGTTTTTCGATACCGCCGGTTATAAACTGGATCAGAGGGTGCCTGAACTAGGCTGCACCCCCGCCGAAGAACTGTTGAAACCTCATAAAAGCTATCTGCCCGCGCTCGAACGGCTGATCGAGCACGAAGGCGTGATCAAGGGCCTGGCTCACATCACCGGAGGCGGATTGGTCGACAACATCCCGCGCATCCTGCCGGCCAACGTCGACGTCGCGCTCAAGGAAGGTAGCTGGCCTGTCCTGCCCGTCTTCGATCTGATGCAAAAGATCGGCGAAGTGCCGCGTGAAGACATGCTGCGCACTTTCAACCTGGGCATAGGCATGGTCGTCATCGCCGCCCCCAAATCCCTGCAATTTATCCAGGACCAGTTCGCCTGCGCCCGCCAGGAGTTTTACGTCATCGGCGAGGTCGTGAATGGGAACGGGAAGGTGCGGTTCGTTTGAATGAAGCGGACGGCGTATATGATCGATTGGACTCAGTGCGATGGCATAGAGCGAGCCGCTGACAAAGTCAGTGGCTCGTGGGTTTTTCGCGGCGCGCGCGTTCCTGTGGCGGCGCTGTTTGAAAATCTGGAAGGCGGGGCTAGTGTTGATGATTTCCTATCCTGGTTTCAGGGCGTTACCAGGGAACAGGTAGTGACCGTCCTCGAATACGTGATCAAGAGCCTTAAAGAAGGCCGTCTGGCCGCTTAGTTTGGACTGGAACAGTCATCAAATCTCTCCATCGAAACGAGAATCGCGAATGAAAAAACCACTCCTCCGTAATTCACTCTCTTTATTGTGCGCATGCGCGCTGCTGTTTCCGTCTCCCGCGTTCGCCCGGCGACAATCAGCGCCGAAGAAGTTCGAGTTGACCGTTGACAGCATCATGCGCGGAACTGATCTGGTCGGGTACGAACCGTCCCGCGTTTACTGGTCGCAGGACAGCCAGCGAGTGTATTTCCAATGGAAGCGCGCGGGCGAGTCCAGATTGAAGGAACCTGACCTGTATGTCGCCAACCGCGATGGCGGCGGGTTGCGCAAGCTTTCGGAGGAGGAAGCCAGACAAGCCCCACCGGCGGCGGGCGATCTGTCGAAGGACAAGACGATGACCGTCTTCGCCGAAGACGGCGACATCTTCATTTATGACAACGTGAAGAACGAGCGCCGCCAGATCACCAATACGATTGACAACGAAATCAACCCACGATTCACCAAAGACCAGAAATATATCGTCTTCACGCGGCAAAACAATCTTTATCGTATGGCGCTGGACGGCGCGGGCATGACGCAACTCACGGACATTCGCGCGGGCGGCGCGCCAACCGAAGCCGCTCAGCCTCAACGTGGATTCGGCGGCCAGCGGCAACAGGGGCAACAGGGGCAACAGGGACGGAGCGCGGCGGGAGGACGGTCGTCGCAGCAACGCGGCGCTGAGAGTCAGGAATACGTCAAAAAAGAAGAGCGTGAATTGCTGGAGGCGGTCCGCGAGCGCGCGCAGAACCGCGAAGAGCAGGAGGCCAAACGCAAGCAGCGCGAAAAGCGGAAACCATTCACGCCGCCTCCGGGGCAATCGGTCGTCGGCCTGCAGCTTTCTCCCGACGCCAAATATGCGCTCGCCACGGTCATCCAGCCGCCGTCAGGAGCGAAAAGCTCCATTGTGCCGAACTACGTCACCGAATCGGCATATACTGAAGACATCCCCAGCCGCGGCAAGGTGGGCGACGAGCAAAGCCGCACGAGACTGGCGATCATTTCGGTCGAGACCGGCGACGTGAACTGGGTCGATCACGGCCAGAAACAACCCCAACCGAACCAGCGACAGGCTCAGCCTCAGGGATCGCAAGCGCAGACTTCAGAAGCTCAGGGCCAGCCGCAGCGCGCGCAGGAGCGCGAACGCGACGCGCAGATTCTCAATCCGCAATGGTCGGAGGACGGCAAAAACGCCATCGCGTTCGCCCGATCGGCCGACAACAAGGATCGCTGGACGTTGTTGATCGACCCGGCCACCGGCAAGACGAAAGTCCTGGATCATCAGCATGACGACGCGTGGGTGGGCGGTCCCGGCGGGTTCACGCTCGGCTGGCTCGGCGACGGCAAGACTGTTTATTTTCAATCGGAGCGCGACGGATGGTCGCACCTTTACACCGCATCGATTGAAGGCGGCGAGCCGAAGCAGCTGACTTCGGGCAAGTTTGAAGTCTCCGGCGTGCGGCTCTCGGAAGACAAGTCGAAGTTCTATTTCACATCCAGCGAAGGCGATCTGGGCCAGCGCCACCTGTATTCGATGCCCGTGACCGGCGGCGCGCGCGTCCGCATCACCACCATGCCCGGGAATAATCAGGCGACGATCTCGCCCGATGAAACTTCGCTGGCCATCGTGCGGTCGTACAGCAACCGCCCGCCCGAACTTTACATCGCTCCGAACAAGCCCAACGCCGCGGCCGCCGAAATCAAGCAGGTGACCACTTCGCCGCTCGACGAGTTTTTCACGTACAACTGGATCGATCCGCCCATCGTCACTTTCAAGGCGAGCGACGGCGTGGAGGTTCCCGCCCGGCTCTACAAGCCGGCGAAATGGCAGAAGGGCGGCCCCGCCGTGCTCTTCGTACACGGCGCGGGTTATCTGCAAAACGTTCACAAATGGTGGAGCCAATATTACCGCGAGTACATGTTT
>DASUFM010000549.1:0-2948 GCA_036274535.1 Blastocatellia bacterium | reverse complement strand
CGGTAAACGTAATTGGCGCGCCCGAAGCGCACAGCGCAACCGTCAGCCAGCCTGGTTTCCCTGACGCGTTTACCGTCGACGAATGTGCCGTTGCTGCTGCCCAGATCGTAGAGCGTGTATTCATTTTCCACGACCTTAAGTTTGGCGTGATGTTTGGACACTGAAGGGTGTTCAATGACGAAGGAGTTATTGAGCGTGCGGCCCACTGACACTTCGGCTTCATTGAGAATGTAGGCGATGCGCTCTTCTCCCAGCGATGAAACCGAGATGAAATGCGGGCGAGTGTCGAGGTTCTCTTTCGCCGGAAGCTTGATATTGGCGCCGCAGCGCGAACAGAACTTGGCGCCCGGCCTTTGGGCGGTAAAGCAGATGGGGCAGAGTTCCAATTCCTGCGGTTCCGGAATGAAGGCGCCGCATTTTTCGCATGGCGTTCCGGCGGTCCCTTCGGAGCCGCATTGCTGACAGTAGCGGCGCAGCGGCATGTATAAAGTGCCTTCGCGATGCGGCGAGGTGTCGGTGTGGAATTTGATACGCGAACGCACCCAGAAGAACAGCGCGACCATAACCACGATGAGCAGCCCGAAAAAGCTCTTGTTGAGCTCGCCGGCGGCCACGAGCAGCAGATCGAAGAGCGAATGGAACAGGGAGGCCATCAGAAGGCCCCCTGCGACGGCCGGCGCCCGCGCCCTGATCATGTTCGGGGCCGCCTTCGCCTTGCTCAGGCTCAGCCCCCAGATGGCCGAAAACAGCGCATGTCCCGGATTCGAAAGCGGCCCGCGCAACAGCATCAGCGTAGGGTCGTTGCGCAACAGGTAAATCACGTTCTCGACCGCTGCGAACCCCAAAGCCGCCGTCGCGCTGAAGATCACTCCGTCGAGCGGTTCGTCGAATTCCTTGCGGCGGTAAGCGTAAAAATAAACAACCAGCAGTTTGAGCGATTCTTCAACCGGCCCGACCACGAAAAAGAGCACAAGGGCATGCGAAAGCCTCGCGCTTCCGAAAAATTTCATGAACAGAGATTGTCCGGCGAGGTTCAGGACAAAGGCGGGGACCGTGGCCATGGCCCCCATCGCGAAAGTCACACCGAGCACGCGCCCTGCCTGACGTTTGTAAGGGCTGTGGCTGGAAAAATACCACAGCCACAGGACGCACGGCGCCAACGACAGCATAGGCACATATATGAACTGTGTGAACCAAGACATTGGTAAGGGGGATCGAGGATTGAGGATCGAGGATCGGGGATCGAAACCCATGTGGCGACTTTCGATCTTCAATCTTCAATCTTCAATCCTCGATCCTCGATCCTCAATCCTCGCCGGTCTTTCGTTTCAGGATCACGAGCGTCAGATCATCGACGGCGCTGGCCTTGCCCACAAATTTGGTGAGCGCCTCATCGATGCGGTCGCGCAGTCCTGCTGCGGAGCGGCCTCGGTGCTTTTGAACGATTTCGATCAGGCGCGCCTCCCCGAATTCCTCGCCCTCTTCGTTGAGGCTTTCGGTAACGCCGTCGGAATAGACGACCATCACGTCGCCCGGCTCGATTTCCACCCAGCCTTCGCGGTAATCGCCGAACGGCGTGATGCCGACCGGGAACCCGCCGACGTCGAGCCTGGTCACTTCACCCGAAGCCCGCGCCAGCAGCGGCGAATTGTGTCCGCCATTGATGTAAGTCAACTGGTGGGAGCGCGGGTCGAGTTCGCTGTAAAACAGCGTGACATAGCGGTTGGAGGGCGTGTTGTCGTAAATGTACTGGTTGATCTCGCTGACGATCTCGCAGGCCGACAACCGCGTCCGCGTATGCGCGCGCACCGCCGCGTGTATAGACGACATCAGCAATGCGGCGCCAGTCCCCTTGCCCGAGACGTCCCCGAGCGCGATCACGCAGCGGCCGTCGGGCTTTTCGATGAAATCGTAATAGTCGCCTCCGACCTCGTAGCAGGGGAAGCTGACGCCCAACACGTCGTAGCTTGGGATCGACGGCGGCGTTTCAGGATGCAACCTGAACTGGATTTCGCTTGCGACAGCCAGTTCATTGGCCAGCCGTTTCTGCTCCTGTTGAACTTCGAGCAGGCGGACGTTCTCGATGCGAATCGCCGCGACGCCGGCGATCAGAGTCAGCAGTTGCAGATCGCGTTCAGTGAACCGGTTGGTGTGGAACGGATTGTCCACGTAAATCATCCCCGAAATGCGCCCCTCGACGGCCAGCGGCACAGCCATCACCGAACGAAATCCGCCGAGCACAATAGATTGACGTTCCTGGAAACGCGGGTCCTGCTGCGCGTCCGAAGTCAACACCGAGTCGCCCTTTTTCAATACTTTATCGGAAATCGTCCGGCTGATCTCGACGTCGGTCGAATTGTTCTTCGTTGGCGTCCGCGTCTTCATCGCCTTGCAGACGAGTTCCGGCGCGCCTTTCGCGTCATCATCCGGCGACTCGAACAGCATCACGTAGCCGCGATCGGCCGACACCACGTCAAAGACGCATTCGAGGACCTGGCCCAGAGTCTCGTCCAGTGAGAGCGGTTTAAGCAGCGTCAGGCTGACGCGGCTGATGACGGCCAGAGCGTCTTCCTCAACTGATTTCGAGATGAGAGTCGCCTCTGCGAGGCGGGCGGAGATCTGCGTCTTATGTGAGAGGTCCAGCGACGAGAGCAGGTTGGCCGCCGAGTTGCGGGCGTCCGCGACTATCGTCGCTTCCGCCGGCGGCGCGAATCCGGAATCGGAGAAGAGAATGCTCGTGCGGCCTCGCGCCGGCGCGGTGTCGGCCCGTTCGGAATACTCGATCTCGGTCTCCCCGATTCGAACGATGTCGCGATCTCGCAATTGCAGGGGGGCGGTCAGCCTCTCCCCGTTGACTAAAGTCCCATTGGCGCTGTTGAGATCGGCTATCCAGAATACGTCGCCGCGTTTGCGCACCTCGGCATGCAGCCGCGAGGCGAACGGATCTT
>DASUFM010000548.1:0-2705 GCA_036274535.1 Blastocatellia bacterium | reverse complement strand
GTGATCGTTGACGGCAATGTCGTCACCAACGACCTGGTCAAAATCAACCTCGGCATCCGCATCCTGCTCGGCAGCTCATACTATGACGATTGGGAAAATGGGGAGACCTTCGTCAGCCGCGACCCGCTCGGCAATCCAGTGGACAAACGCCACCCATGGAACCAGACCACGATTCCCAGACCGCAGAAGCGCGACTTCGAGGATAAATACACGTGGGTGATGTCGCCGCGCTGGTACGACGAAAGGACGGGCGATTACCTGGCGCTGGACACCGGCGGCGGGCCGTTGCCCAGGCTGTGGGCGACGGCGGCCAACGGGCTCGTGGATATAGGTTACGTCAAAGCCACCGGCTCCAGCGTGATGATCAATTTGCCGAAGACGGCAATGCTGCCCGAAGTCTCGTTCGAGTGGAAAATTCCGAAGTGGTCGAACGCGATCGAACGCGACCGCGCCCGGACTTATTTTCAGGCGTACGCGGCGGCCTGCGCGCTCTATTTCTGCGAGCAGGCGCTGGGTGAAGTGCGGGCGGGTCACAACAGGACCTGGTCCGATTTCAAAGTTCCGGAGGAGGCCGTCGGCTGCGGCTTCCATGAGGCGGTGCGCGGAGTACTCTCGCATCATGTCGTGATCCGCGACGGCAAGATCGCCAATTATCACCCGTATCCGCCGACCCCGTGGAACGCCAGTCCGCGCGACATCTACGGCACGCCGGGACCGTATGAAGACGCCGTGCAGGGCACGCCGATCTTCGAAGAGAACGGGCCGGACAATTTCAAGGGCATAGACATCATGCGAGCCGTGCGCAGCTTCGACCCGTGCCTGCCTTGCGGCGTGCACATGTATCTGGGCTCGGGCAGGTCGCTGGAGACGCGCCATTCGCCCATGTTCGGACTCGTCAAATGATTGAAGAGAACGCTTTCCATCGACTGAGCCAACGGATCGAAGGGTTGATCGCCAGGATCGAGGCCGCCCCTGATCAGAATCTGCGGACCGACGCGTTGAATTTAGCTCAGTCGTTGATGGAACTGCATGGAGCGGGGCTGGATCGCCTGATGGAAATCGTGGCGCGGACCGGGGCCACGGGTTATGCGCTGATGGACGATTTAGCCGCCGACGGTCTGGTGGCCGGCCTGCTGTTGCTTTACGGATTGCACCCGTACGACCTGGAAACACGAGTGCTGAAAGCTCTGGACGAGACGCGCCCGTTGCTGCGGTCGCACGGCGGCGACGTCGAACTTATTGTAGTGACTGGCGGAACAGTCAGGCTGCGGCTCGTGGGAAGCTGCCGCAATTGTTCGTCGTCGACGACGACGCTCAAACTGGCTGTTGAGCGAGCTATCTATGAAGCGGCGCCGGACGCCACGGAAATCGTTACCGAGGGCCAGTTCGATTTGAAGGAAGCGGCGACGGCGAATGGCCTCGTGCAATTGACATTGAAAGGAGCGACTCATGGCTAAACCACGACGGGCGCCCGAAGCGCGAGAGGTCGCGGAAAGGCAGGCCCCTCATTCGGAGGCCGAACGAGAGAAAGAGATCAGAACGCCGGCGGTAAGAGACGTTCATCGTAAACATCATCACACACAGGCTGAAACCACGCCCGAGGACGTCACCGGCATCAACCCGGAAAATATGAAGCCGATCGACCCGAGGATGGTATATATACCGCCGGCCTGAAGGCCGCGCATTAAATTTAGTAACAAGGCATTGCCCATTGCCCATTACCCATTGCCAATTGATTTGCAGATAGATTTTTATCAAAGCCTTATCCCCGCGACTCAATTGGCAATGGGTAATGGACAGTGGGCAATGGAATGATGAACGCCACTGAAAGAACATCATCGAACGCCGCATTCGCCGCGCTCCGGAGGTTCGCTCGCGTGAGCAAGGCGGCCGAGCGATGCGATTTCTGCAGCTCCGAGCTGGGCGAAGTCCATCAGCATCTGATTGAACCGGAACAGCGGCGGCTGATATGTGTCTGTGACGCTTGCGCGATCTTGTTTGGAAATCAGGGTGAGACCGTTTTCCGGCGCGCGCCGCGACGCGTCCTATACTTGAGAGACTTTCGGTTGACGGACGCGCAGTGGGAAGGATTGCTGATTCCGATCCGGCTGGCCTTCTTTTTTCACAACAGTTCGACAGGCAGAGTAGTGGCGCTTTATCCAAGCCCCGCCGGGCCGGCGGAGTCGCCGCTTGATCAGGCCGCGTGGGATGAGATTGCGCGGGACAATCCGGTGTTGAATCGCATGTCGCCCGACGTGGAAGGGCTGTTGGTTAATAGAACGGCGCAAATCAGGCGAGCCGGCGGCGCGGATGAATACTTCATCGCGCCGATTGACGAATGCTTCAGGCTGGCGGGATTGATCCGCGTGAAATGGCGAGGGCTGTCCGGCGGCGAGGATGTCTGGAAAGAGATAAGCCGGTTCTTCGCCGATTTGAAAACGCGGTCAAATGAAGTCCAAATGAAATCAGGGAGTAGCCGTGGCGCCTGATCTGAACTTCGAGATTGAAGCCGCGGCGCCGCAGCCTTATGCGGCGTCGCCATTGCTGAATTTCAAGCTGCGCGTCGGCGCCGCGGCCGGCGAGCGCGCGCATGCGGTGATTTTGCGATGCCAGATCATGCTCGAAGTATCGCGCCGGCGCTACGCTCCCGGAGAGCGGGATCGCCTGCTCGATCTGTTCGGCGAGCCGGAGCAGTGGGATCGTAC
>DASUFM010000547.1:0-5787 GCA_036274535.1 Blastocatellia bacterium | reverse complement strand
GGCGCCGATTTGCAATGTGGCGTCCACGCGTTTCGGGTTGCCGGCCGTCACAACGACATTTGATTGGCGCAACTCCTTAAAGCCCCTGAAAGACAAAGCCACGTCATATGCGCCCGGCGGCAGGTTGCGGAAGATATAGCTCCCCGTGTCGTCAGTGGTCGTTTCCATCTTCAGGCCGGTGCCGGTGTTCGTGATCGTCACCGACACGCCACTCAGCACACCTCCTTGAGGGTCCGCCACATTACCGACAATACTGCCGTACAGCGCCTGCGCGTTGGCGACAACGGCCATTGAGCCTGCCGCTAGCGCTATTGCCACTACGAATCTGGTGAAAAATGCTCGCATAATTTTCTCCATTGTTCCGCCTGGGGTTTCCTCCAAGAAGAAGGTTTGGCTCATTGGTATAACCTGAGTGGGGGCATACAACGTCATACTTGATGAGCGATGTAATGAGCTAAGTAAGTAAGCTAATAGTGATTGTCTGATGGATCGGGGCGACAATATCCGCCGCTTTCCGCCGCCTGAACAAATCGTAAAAAAATGCTTTTAAGCGCTTTGTGTGACCAACGGCTTAACAGGTAGTCCAACTATCTAAACGGGTTTTCTATATATTTATAGATAAAAGCATTTATGGATAACAACAATTCAGCTAAGTGGGCGCAGTCTAAACTTGGAATTGTAAAACGTCAATAGTGTTGAATGTTGGAAACGCCACACATCGTAATCTGACGAAACTTTACAAGTTTCTATATCCCAGGATGTAGGTTTTAGTGATTGTTGATGGATCAGATCGAAAACGTCTGTTGCCTTAAGGACGCTGGGAAACGGGTCGGAAATCGGTTTTTCAGCGCCCTGCTTGATCAGGCTTATAAGTCTCTTCCTTTAATCTAATAACCTGATTTTTATTGATTACAGCAAGCTAGCCAAGTGAGCGCAGTCTAAACTGAGGATGGTAAAACGTCAATAGGTATGTATATTAATAGGTCTACCTGATCATTTTTTTATCTGTAATTTACAAATTCGTATGATCAGTTCTTAGCCCGCATCTGCGGGCTAAGAACGATCAATCGCCGCAAGCATTTCCTCGTCCGTGAAGTATTTGAAGAATTCGACTCCGCGGTTTTGAGATTCCAGTTTCTCGACGGCTTCGAGTTTCCGCACATCGGAATAATCGATACATCGCACGCCTCGCGATTGCAGAAATTCCCGCAGCGCCGCGATTTTCTCATTCAGGTTCTCCGCCGAACCTGGCGCGCCTCTTTCCAGGTAGCGGTTAACCACGGCCATGCCGCGCTCGCCGTCCTGTTTGGCTCTGCCGACCACGCCGTCCGAGGCCTGGCGCGACCATCCGATGACGAACAGGCCGGGGCATACTTTTCCGGTTTCGGGATCGAAGACCTGATAAGCTTCGTCGCCGGGATTATCCGGATCGGGATTCGGGTTCTTGACGTATTCGACGCCGCTGCAGGGCAATCCCAGCGTTTCGTCAACGCGGTCGCCGATGGCGAAAACCACGGTATCGCATTCGATGTCGTAAAACTCGCCCGTGCCTTTGGCCGACAGCGATTCTCCGCGTTTGACGAGTTCGGTGTTCTCGACTCGTAGCGCGCGCAGTTTCCCGTGTTCGTCGAGCGCGATCTCGGTCGGTGCGCTCAGAAATCTGAAGAGCATCCGCGTCGGACTTTCACCCTCCTTCGATTTCGCGTTGATGTGTTTGGTCAGGTCCTTGTAACTCGCCTCCACGTCTTCGCCTACATTTTCCAGTTTCGGGCGAACGCGTTCAATTTCCTCGCGCAGCGCGGCGGTGTCGATGTTGGCGGCGACGGCCTGGATTTCGACGTCGGTGTAGGCGCGCTGGGCGGGGCCGCGGCGCGCGACCGCGATCACTTCTTTGACCTTCTTTTCATGGACCAGCCAATGGGCGACGTCCACCATCACGTTTCCCACGCCGATGATCGCCACGCGCTCGCCGATCCTGAAATCGCGCCGTCTGAATTCGGGCAATCCGTTGAAGTAATAGACCAGGTCCTTCGCGTGATAGACGCCTTCAGTCTCGCCGCCCGGAATGCCCAGGGCTTTCGTGCCCTGCGCTCCGCAGGCCACTACGACGGCCGACGGGTTCAGAATCTCGCGCAACTCGTCCAGCGTCAGGTCGGACTGCAGGCCGACCTTGATGTGGCCGAGGTAATGTACGCGCGGGTCGGCCAGGATCTTGCGAAACTGAATTCGCACGCCTTCCTTCAGTTTGTGCTTGTTGAAATAAATGCCGTATTCGACCAGCCCGCCCGGTTTGATGTCGCGATTGATGATGACGACTTCATGGCCCGCTTCCGCGAGTTTTCGAGCGCCGTATATTCCGGCGGGACCGGCGCCGATCGTGACTACAAGGCGCCCGCTTGATTTTGTTTGTTCGCTCATAGCCTTGCCTTTCTGTATGCGGTCGTTGAATGATCGGAAGATAGAGGAGCGACACCGAAGACTGCCGGCCACGGAGGACAAAGAGAACGCATTTATACTCTCCGTATTCTTTGTATCCTCTGTGGCTATTAATCATATTACGCCTAAGCTCATTCAATTCAAATTCGATTGAAGGCTTCGATGGCTTTCCGCAGCGATTTATGTTGTTTGATGAATGGGAACATGCCGCGCTCGCGGTCATCGATCTCCTGCGCTTTTTTCAACACCTCTTCAGCGCGTTCCTTTGGGACGACCACGACGCCGTCTTCATCAGCCACGATTATATCGCCCGGGCGCACGGTCACGCCCGCGCATTCGACCGGGATGTTTTTAGCCACGGTCGCGTAATGTCCCACGGCGGTCCTGGGAGAAATCGAACGCGCGTAAACCGTCAGCCCCATTCGGCGTATGTCCCACACGTCGCGGATGGCGCCGTCGAGCACCACTCCGGCCATCCCGCGGACTTTGGCCGCGGTCGCCATCAGGTTGCCCATCGCCGCGATGTCCAAAGTGCCTTCCATCACGATGACGCCGACCTCGCCGGGCGCGGCGTCGTCGATCATCTCGACCGAATGTCTGGTCGAGAGCGCCGGAGTCGATTGTTCCGGCGACGCCGGTTTCACGAGCGTTGTGACGGCGCGGCCGACCATCGGCGTCCCGTTGACCAGTTTCATATCGTGCCACATCGTTCCATTCCTGCCGGTCACCAGTTCGACGGCGTCGGAAACCGAGGCCGGATACGATTTTCTGAATCCGGCGATCAACGGGTCGACGGGAGCGGCCGGAGATTTCTTCTGGTAAGCGGCGGCGGTCAGCCCCGCGACCAATAAAATCAAAGTAGAGATGAGCGACAATATATGACGACGATTCCTTATTTTCTTCATTAACGATTATTCCTTTGCAAATAAAGACTGGAGAACACAAAAAGCGCAAAACCGACACAAAAAGCGCAAAGACATATCATTGATAGATTTGCGCCTTTTGTGTTTCTTCTTTTGCGCTTTTTGTGTTCCCTGTTTCACTATCCTCTAAAGTTTCTTTTTGCCAGGAAGCGGTTTGAATAAATTCCGCGATCTCATCGAGCGCCCGGACCGATTCGGGCATTCCGAACGCGGTAAAGACCGGCCACGCGTGCGGCAGGTCGTTCCACACGCGCAGGTCAACGTTGACGCCGCATTGTTTCGCGCGGTCGGAAAGCCGCGTCGAATCATCGAGCAGCACTTCGGTGTCGCTGACGTGAATAAGCATCGGGGGCAGGCCGGAAAGATCGGCGTAAACCGGCGAGGCGAGCGGGTCGCGTGGCGAAGCTCCGCCGAGATAAACCGGCGCCATATATCGAACGCCGGCGCCGTAAAACATCGGATCGCGCGAGTCGTTGGCGTCCAGCGAGAGTCCGGCGCAGGCCATGTCCGTCCAGGGCGATATGAGAAAGGCGGCGCTCGGCAACCGCTCGCCCGCGTCACGCAACGCGACCAGCGTCGCCACCGTCAGGCCGCCGCCGGCCGAATCGCCGCCGATGACGATCTCCCGCGGGTCAACGCCTTGATCGAGCAGCCATCGATAGCCCGCGACGGCGTCTTCGACCGCGGCGGGGAATCTGTGTTCAGGCGCGAGACGATAATCGAGCGCGAAAACTCTGGCGTTCGCCGCTCGCGCGAGGGCCGAGGTGAACCCTCGGTGAGTTTCCGGAGAACAGGCGACGTAACCGCCGCCGTGCAGGTAATAGACCGTCCGCCGCGTTTCGCCCCGCGCCCGCAGCCATTCGCCTTTCACCGGCCCGTCTTTCACCGCGCTCATCGCCCGCGCGTCAACCTGCGGAATCAGGTAGCGGAGGAATGGCGGGACCTCCAGCCGCGAGCGAATGAATTTCACGACGTCCGCTTCGCTCCCTTCAGGGCGCCGCTTCACAATTAACCGAATGAAAATCGAAACCACGTCCGCTTGCCAACTCGCCATGGTATTTTCCTCCGAGTCACTTCGTCGTCATCTCGATCATCTTCTCGAACAGTTTCCAGTATTTCACCGGCGCCCATCGCTGAATACGGTCTATCATCCAGGCGTCGAAGCCGATCAGGATTCGTTCTTCGTCCCGCAGGACGCCGCGCACGATGCGTTCGGCGGCCGCCTCGGGCGAAGTTCGCGCCGCCTTGTTGAAGATCGCGCGCTCTTTCTCGATCGCCGCCCGGTCAGCCCCGGCGCCCGTTCTGGCGTAGTTGGCGATATTGGTTTTGATACCGCCGGGATGGACGACCGAGACCTTCACCGAGCCGCCGGCCAATTCGTGGCGCAGAGCCTCGGTGAAGCCGCGCACCGCGAATTTGCTGGCCGCATAAGCTGAATGTCCCACCGGACCCACGATACCGAAGACTGATGAGATGTTGACTATATGGCCACTGGGCTGCCGGCGCAGAATCGGCAGAAAATGTTTGACGCCGTAAACCACGCCCCAGAAGTTTATGCCCATCAACCATTCAATGTCTTCAATCGAAAGCTGCTCCGCCAGGCCGAACAGCCCTACACCGGCGTTGTTGATAAGCAGTTGAGCGCCTCCGTGCGCATCGACGACCTCGCGCGCGAACTCCGCGACCCGTTCCTTATTCGAAACGTCGACGATGTGCGCGCTGACTTTGCCGCGCGAGCCGCCAATCCGCTCCAATATCCTGACCGTTTCATCGAGTTCCGCGGCCTTGACGTCGGCGATGGCCAGCGGCGCGCCCTCTTGAGCCAGACGGACGGCCAGCGCGCGGCCTATTCCCGAAGCCGCGCCGGTCACAACCGCGACAGTACTATGATCAATCTTCATATGTTCGATCCATATTCTAAATGGGGAGTGGGGAATGGGGAATAGCGATTGCGGATTGCGGATTGCGGATTGCGGATTGCGGATTGCGGAAAATATCCAAAGGTCAATTTTCCCCTTATTTTCCTTTTTGCTTACTCTAACTCAAGTTATATTGGTCATACCAAAATCGCGTTAAGCAATCGTATCTCAAACACACCATCGAGGCTGAGTTATGAAGAACAGGAGACTCGCTCTGGCTGTCGTAATTGTTTTTGCGGCGATGATAGCCGGATTATGGCAATCGACGCCCGCATTTTCCGCCGAAACGAACGCCGGCCGGGGATCGAAATCTGATGTAGAGACGCAAAATTTTGCGTCTCTACAATCCGCAATCCGCAATCCGCAATCCGCAATCAAAAAACATTGGGCGTTTGTGAAGCCGGAGCGGCCGGCGCGGCCTGAGGTCAAAAACAGAAGCTGGGTCAGGACTCCGATTGACAGGTTCGTCCTGGCGCGACTGGAAAAAGAAGGCCTGGCGCCGCAGCCTG